>NZ_JACBWZ010000276.1 GCF_013870595.1 Streptomyces sp. WELS2
CCAAGGGTACGGCGGCACGCCTCCTGAGCCCAGATCCCGCGCACTGGTCGAGGACCGCGGCGGCACGGTCCGGGTCCACGTCGCCGATGTCCCACGACCGCCCGCCCGGCCGCGTGCCCCAGGCGCACACCGAGGCCGTGACGACCCGCACCACACCGCCGAGCCAGGGCCGGCGGGCCGGACCACGTGGCGTACGTGATGCCGTGCCCGGCAATCCGGCGCGTCGGGTCTCACGACGCGTCGGATACCTCACCCGTACGCGGATGTGGCGACGCCCCGGTGACGTGCCCGGCCCGCCAGGCGGCCACCCAGCGCCCCGCCGGCACGGCCCCGGCCGCGCGCGCCTTGGGCACGCAGTGCACGGGCAGCAGGCTCAGCCCCCAGCCGCCGGTCACGACGGCCGCCTCCAGTACGCCCGGGCCCTCCCCCACGGCCAGCCGGAGCACGGCCCACCACCACAGGGCCCCGAGCCCGAGCGCGACCCCCCGGCGCACTATGCGTCCTGCCATGCCCGCCATCACCTCCAGCCGGACGCTAGACCGTCGGCCGCCCCGCGCGGGAGGCGCACCACGGGCTCACCGATGCACCACCGGGCCACTCGGCGCCGGAGAACCGTGGAGTGCCCCGGCCGCCCCCGCTACGCGTTCTCCGCCTGGAACATCCAGTGGTGCTTCTCCAGGTCCGCGGTGATCGTGATGAGGAGGTCCTGGGAGACCGGGTCGGGCGCCTCGGTCGCGGTCACCCGTTCCCGCATTCGGGTGATCACCGAGCCCAGCGCGTCCACCATCGCCGAGACCGCGTCCGTGTCCTTGATCCAGCCCGCCGGAGCCGTCTTGATGCCGCTGCCGGAGGCCACCGTGGCGGCGCGGCCGTCGGGCGGCACGCCCAGCGCCGATGCCCGCTCGGCGACCGTGTCGGAGTGGGTGCGGGCGGAGGCGACGACCTCGTCCAGCTGGAGGTGGATGGAGCGGAACCGGGGGCCGACGATGTTCCAGTGGATCTGCTTGCCGGTCAGCGCGAGGTCCACCAGGTCCATCAGGGCACCCTGGAGCGCCTCGGACACGACCTTCAGGTCCGCGTCGGCCAACGGGCTCTTCACGACGTACATCCGTTTCCTCCGGTGCTCGGGCGCCGTCACGTCCCTCCCACGATGACCGCACGACACAACCCCGGCAAACGGGAACCAACGGGAGAAAAGCCGCCATGGGCAGACAAGAAGCCCCGGCCGGGCTGTCCGGAGGGATCCGGAGAAGCCCGGCCGGGGCTTCGTTCGTTCAGGGTTGGCAGGCCGCGTGCGCGGACCTCACGCCGCGACCACGTCCGCGGGCGCCTTGATGGTCACCCGTTCCGGTGGCACACCGGTCACCGACACGGAACCCAGCATCGGCCGGACCGGCGTGGGCACGGGCTCGGTGGCGCGGGCGGACTGGGCCAGCTCGGCGAGCGCCAGCTCGTCGCTCACTTCCCGCATGAGTTCCGACATCCGTACGTCCAGCGCGTCGCAGATGGCGGCGAGCAGCTCGGAGGAAGCCTCCTTCTGCCCCCGCTCCACCTCGGAGAGATAGCCGAGTGAGACTCGGGCGGACGAGGAGACTTCGCGCAGAGTACGGCCCTGGCGTTGGCGCTGCCGACGCAGCACGTCACCCAGCAGGCGACGGAGCAGAATCATCGGTGGCTCCCTCCTCGGACCGCGTAGCCGCATCCTTCTCGCCCCACCGTACCGCCTCGCGCCGCGGCCGTGCGGGGAGCGATGTCGTGTTCACTCAGGGCTGCAAACATCAAAACCCCCCGTTCCGTTCCGTATCCTGTGCCCGCTCATTCCCAGTCTGTTCGCCCGCAAGCCGCTCCAGCAGCTCTGCGAGTACGCTCCGTACACTCTCCATACGAATTTCCGCACGGCCGCCGTTCAACCGCAGCGCCCGGACTTTTCCGCCACCGGCAGAACCGGACCGGTCGGTGAGGGGGCCGTCCACGGCCACGTAGACCGTCCCCACGGGCTTGCCGTCCTGCGGGTCGGGGCCTGCCACACCGGTGGTCGCGATGCCCCAGTCGGCGCCGAGAAGCGTGCGTACTCCGGCGGCCATCTGGCCCGCGACCTGCGGATCCACCGCACCGCGCTGGGCCAGCAGGGAGCCGTCGACGCCCAGCAGCGCGTGCTTGAGCTCGGTGGCGTAGGCGGTGACCGAGCCCCGGAACACCCGGGACGCCCCGGGTACCCCGGTGATCTCCGCCGCCACCAGGCCACCGGTCAGCGACTCGGCGACGGCAAGGGTCTCGCCCCTCACGGTCAGTAGTCGCACCAGTTCGGTGGCCTGGGAGCTCACGCGTCCTTCTCCTCCAACACCGCCGCGCGCTCGGCGATTCCCCGCCGGCGCAGCACAATGGCTTGTCTTACGTAGTCGAGGCCCGTCACGACCGTGAGGACGACCGCCGCGGCCATCACCCAGAACCTCAGGGTGGCCAGCCACCCCGTCAGCGCCAGGACGTACATGCCCACGGCCACCCCCTGGGTGAGGGTCTTCAGCTTGCCGCCGCGGCTGGCGGGGATCACGCCGTAGCGAATGACCAGAAAACGCAGCAGGGTGATGCCGAGTTCCCGGCCGAGGATGACGGCCGTCACCCACCAGGGCAGGTCGCCCAGGGCCGACAGACAGATGAGCGCCGCCCCCATGATCGCCTTGTCGGCGATGGGGTCGGCGATCTTCCCGAAGTCGGTGACCAGGTTGTACGTCCGCGCCAGATGCCCGTCGAACAGATCGGTGATCATGGCGATGGCGAAGGCGGCCCAGGCCAGCGAGCGCCAGGCCGGGTCGTAGCCGCCGTCCGCCAGCATCAGCGCCACGAAGCCGGGCACCAGCAGCAGCCGCAGCATGGTCAGCAGATTGGCGACGTTCCAGACACTGGCCTGGTTGACGGCCGCAGCCGTGATCTTGCCGCCACGGGGGGCCTTGCCGCCCTCGTCGGCGGGAGCTGAAGCAGAACCGGAGATCTCGGACCGGGCGCCGTCGGCAGCGGCGGCGGTGCCCCGGGCGCGCTGCGCGCCGGAGGAGCCGCCTGCGGCGGATGCCGGGACTCCGGTCATCTGCCCGCCTCCTCACTACACGCGAGCGAGCCGGCCAGCGGCTCGGCCACCAGGTCGACACCTTCCGTACCGACCACCTTCGCCTCGACCATACGTCCGACGGTCAGGCCCTCGCCGCTCGTGAGCAGCACCTGGCCGTCGGTCTCCGGCGCCTGGTGCGCGGCACGGCCGTGGACGCCCTCCTCCTCGTCCACCGACTCCACCAGGACCCGCACGGTCTCGCCGACGCGCTCCTCGGCGCGCTGCGAGACCAGCTCCTCGGCCAGCCGGGAGATGTGGGCCAGGCGCTCGGCGACGACGTCCTCGTCCAGCTTGGTGTCGTACGTCGCGGCCTCCGTGCCCTCCTCGTCGGAGTAGCCGAACACGCCGATCGCGTCCAGCCGGGCGCCGTTGAGGAAGCGCTCCAGTTCGGCCAGGTCCGACTCGGTCTCGCCGGGGAAGCCGACGATGAAGTTGGAGCGCACGCCGGCCTCGGGGGCCTTGCTCCGGATGGTGTCCAGCAGCTCCAGGAACCGGTCGGTGTCGCCGAAGCGGCGCATGGCGCGCAGCACGTTCGGCGCGGAGTGCTGGAAGGACAGGTCGAAGTACGGGGCGACCTTGGGCGTCGAGGTCAGGACGTCGATCAGCCCGGGGCGCATCTCGGCCGGCTGCAGGTAGCTCACCCGGACCCGCTCGATGCCGTCCACGTCGGCCAGCTCCGGCAGCAGGGACTCCAGCAGGCGGATGTCGCCGAGGTCCTTGCCGTAGGAGGTGTTGTTCTCGGAGACCAGCATGATCTCCTTCACACCCTGCTCGGCCAGCCAGCGGGTCTCGTTCAGGACGTCGCTGGGGCGGCGGGAGATGAAGGAGCCGCGGAAGGACGGGATGGCGCAGAAGGAGCAGCGCCGGTCGCAGCCCGAGGCGACCTTGACCGACGCGACCGGGGAGCCGTCCAGGCGGCGGCGCAGCGGCGCGCGGGGGCCGGAGGCGGGGGCGACGCCCTCGGGCAGGTCGGCCGGGGCGTGCCCGGGCAGTGCGACGGACGCGGCCGATTCCTGTCGCTCGGCCGGGCTGATCGGCAGCAGCTTGCGCCGGTCGCGCGGGGTGTGGGCGGCGTGGATGCCACCGGACAGGATGGTCTGCAGGCGGTCCGAGATGTCGGCGTAGTCGTCGAAGCCGAGCACGCCGTCGGCCTCGGGCAGCGCCTCGGCCAGTTCCTTGCCGTACCGCTCGGCCATGCAGCCCACCGCCACGACGGCCTGGGTTCTCCCGTGGCCCTTGAGATCGTTGGCCTCCAGCAGGGCGTCGACGGAGTCCTTCTTCGCGGCCTCCACGAAGCCACAGGTGTTGACCACGGCGACGTCGGCGTCCGCGGCGTCGTCCACGAGCTGCCAGCCGTCCGCCTCCAAACGGCCTGCGAGCTCCTCGGAATCCACCTCGTTACGAGCGCAGCCGAGAGTGACGAGTGCGACGGTACGGCGTTCAGGCATGTGCTCAAGACTACTTCGTCTCGCCGACAGCCCACGTCGACGGGGTTGGCCGGGCCCGGCCGACTCCGTCACATCGCGCGGGGCACGGCCTCTCAGCCCGCCACGGGGTCGCCCTTGGTGTAGGTCAGGCGCTCCACCGCGCCGGGCCGGAAGGTGTCCTCGATCTTCTTGCCGTTGACGTACAGCTCGATCGCGCCCGCGTCGCCGAGGATGAGGTTGATCTTGGAGTTGTCCTGGAAGGTCTTGGACTGGCCCTTCTTGAGCAGCCCGTCGAAGAGCATCCGGCCGTTGTGGTCCTTGGCCGAGATCCAGCTGCGTCCGTTGGGCGCGCTGACCTGGACGGTCACCTTGTCCTGGGGGGCGGCGGCGATGGCGCTGTCGGAGGGCTCGCCGCTCGGCCGGTCCGGCTCGTCCTTCTTCGGCGGGGCCGAGGCGCTCGTGCCGGCGCTGGACGGGCTGCCCTCGGCGACCTGGGACTTGGAGTCGCCGGAGGAGGAGCCGCCCTTGAACGCGGTGAACCCGACGAACCCGATCACGACGACGATGGCGGCGACCATCGCCGCCGTCCAGTTCGGGCCGCGTCGCTCGGGCCGGATCCGTTCCGCCTCGAACAGCGGTGCGGCGGGGGTGGGCGCCGGACGGCCGCCGTGCTCGGCGTCGTACTGGGCGATCAGCGGCTCGGGGTCGAGGTGGACGGCCCTGGCCAGCGTGCGGATGTGCCCACGGGCGTACACGTCGCCGCCGCAGGGGGCGAAGTCGTCCGCCTCGATGGCGCGCACGATGGCGATGCGGACCCGAGTGGCGGTGCTGACGTCGTCCACGGTCAGCCCGGCCGCGATCCGCGCCTGCTTCAGGGCGCGGCCCACGGAAGGTCGGGCTTCCTGGGACTCGTCTCGCAACGGACGCTCGTCTTCAGGGGAGTTGCCGAGGGACACGGGGGCGCCTTTCGAGCGTGTAGCCACCTGTGCTGGAAGCTCAGTCTAGGGGGGTGACGAAAGGGTGGGGCAACCGGACGGTATGACTTTGTACGCCAGCGGACCGGCACGACATGCCGATCATCGGACAAGCAGGTACCCCTGGGCGAGGTCCTTACCTGACCTTTCGCTCAACTGGACGTACGACAAACCCGAACGGTTGCCCCATGCCCCCTAACGGGTGGGTCACGGCCGCTCGGCCACCCGGCGCAACCGGGCTGGACCGAACGGCCCTTCGCGTCACCCCTCGGTCTCCCCGCGGATCACCGCGAGCACACCGTCCAGGTCGTCCGGTTTCACCAGCACGTCCCGAGCCTTGGAGCCCTCGCTCGGCCCGACGATGTTGCGGGACTCCATGAGATCCATCAGCCGCCCCGCCTTGGCGAAGCCGACGCGCAGCTTGCGCTGGAGCATCGACGTCGACCCGAACTGGGTGGAGACGACCAGCTCGGCGGCCTGGCACAGCAGGTCGAGGTCGTCGCCGATGTCCTCGTCGATCTCCTTCTTCTGCTTGGTGCCCACCGTGACGTCGTCCCGGAAGACGGGCGCCATCTGCTCCTTGCAGTGCCGGACTACGGCCGCGACCTCCTCCTCGGTCACGAACGCGCCCTGCATACGGGTCGGCTTGTTCGCGCCCATCGGCAGGAACAGGCCGTCGCCCTTGCCGATCAGCTTCTCGGCGCCCGGCTGGTCGAGGATGACCCGCGAGTCGGCCAGCGAGGAGGTGGCGAACGCCAGCCGGGAGGGCACGTTGGCCTTGATCAAGCCGGTGACCACGTCGACCGACGGGCGCTGGGTGGCGAGCACCAGATGGATGCCGGCCGCGCGCGCGAGCTGCGTGATGCGCACGATGGCGTCCTCGACGTCACGCGGGGCGACCATCATCAGGTCGGCCAGCTCGTCCACGATCACCAGCAGGTACGGGTACGGCTGGAGCTCGCGCTCGCTGCCCGGCGGCGGCTCGACCTTGCCCTCGCGCACCGCGCGGTTGAAGTCGTCGATGTGCCGGTAGCCGTAGGCGGCCAGGTCGTCATACCTGAGGTCCATCTCGCGGACCACCCACTGCAGCGCCTCGGCGGCCCGCTTGGGGTTGGTGATGATCGGCGTGATCAGGTGCGGGATGCCCTCGTAGGCGGTCAGCTCCACGCGCTTGGGGTCGACCAGGATCATCCGGACGTCCTCCGGGGTCGCCCGCATCATCACCGAGGTGATCAGGCAGTTGATGCAGGACGACTTGCCGGAGCCGGTGGCGCCGGCGACCAGCATGTGCGGCATCTTCGCCAGCGAGTGCATGACGTACCCGCCCTCGACGTCCTTGCCGAAGGCGACCAGCATCGGGTCGTCGTCCTCGGCGGACTCCGCGAGGCGCAGCACGTCGCCGAGGTTGACCATCTCCCGGTCGGTGTTGGGGATCTCGATGCCCACCGCGGACTTGCCGGGGATGGGGCTGATGATCCGCACGTCCGGGCTGGCCACCGCGTAGGCGATGTTCTTGGTCAGCGCGGTGATCCGCTCGACCTTCACGGCGGGGCCCAGCTCCACCTCGTAGCGGGTGACCGTCGGGCCGCGGGTGAAGCCGGTGACGGCCGCGTCGACCTTGAACTCGGTGAAGACCTGGGTGAGCGAGGCGACGACCGCGTCGTTGGCGGCGCTGCGCGCCTTGCCGGGGCCGCCCCGCCGGAGCAGGTCCAGGGAGGGCAGCGCGTACGTGATGTCCCCGGACAGCTGGAGCTGCTCGGCCCGCGCGGGCAGCTCACGGGGCGCCTCGGGGGCCTTCTTGGTCAGGTCGGGTACGGGCTTGGTCAGATCGGGTACGGCCGCGGGCTCGGGCTTCTCCCGCTTCGGACGCGCGGCGGGCACCGG
>NZ_JACBWZ010000277.1 GCF_013870595.1 Streptomyces sp. WELS2
GTCCCGGGCGGGCGGCCGAAAGGCCGCCCGCGCCCGCATATCCTCCTTATTCGGCGGCCTCGCGGAAATGCGACACCCATGCCTCGATATCACATCGGACGCTGTCGGGGTCGACTCCTAATCGCGCGGCGATTTCGTCCGCCGCCAATTCCGGCTGCCAGTCGGTGCGCTGGAGTGCCAGCCACATCGTCGTGCCGCGCGGACCGCACCGGTGGCGCTTCCCGGTGCGCCGGGAGAACAGCTCCAGATAACCATCGGGCCGGACGCTCGCGGTCAGCTCGTGATCAGGCCTCCTGGCCATGGGACTTCCCAATCTATCGTGGATTTATCCGGTCGGTTTCGACGGTACCCGCAGCGACGCCCCGGGACACGGGTGGCAATCGGCCCTTTCCCAGGGCAGCCAGATATGCGGGCAAGGTGGTGACAGCTCTGCACAAAAATGGCGTCACCCCTGCACAAAGATGGAGACACCGCCGTACACAGATCGCCGGAATCCTGCCGGAACCTCGACCGGGAAGGTAGAGAAACCTCTACCTCGAACCGGGCGGACAATGCCAATGTGCCGCGGGCGCCCCGTTCCTAATGTGGTTCCCAGACACCGCGTGAGAGGCGCGTCATCCCCGAGGGAGCCCCAGTGCACACTTCACACGACCTCCGCCGGACGGAGGCGGTACGGCTGGACGCCGTGTCGAAGACCTATGGCCGGGGAGACGGCCGGGTGGCCGCGCTGCGCGCGCTCACCATGAGCTTCGCCGACGGCACCTTCACCGCCGTGATGGGCCCCTCCGGATCCGGCAAGTCCACCTTCCTGCACTGCGCCGCGGGACTGGTCCGGCCCACCTCCGGCACGGTCACCGTACGCGGCACCGACCTCGCCGCCCTGGACGACACCCACCTGACCAAGCTGCGCCGGGACCGGATCGGCTTCATCTTCCAGTCGTTCAACCTGCTGCCCGCGCTGACGGTGATGCAGAACATCACGCTGCCGCTGCAACTGGCCGGACAGCGGCCCGACAAGGCCCTGATCCGCACCGTCGTCCAGCGCGTCGGCCTCGCCGAGCGGCTCGGCCATCTGCCGGCCCAGCTGTCCGGCGGCCAGCAGCAGCGCGTCGCCATCGCCCGCGCCCTGGTGACCCGCCCCGCCGTCGTCTTCGCCGACGAGCCCACCGGCGCCCTGGACACCCGTACCGCCGCCGCCGTGCTCGGCCTGCTGCGCGAGTCCGTCGACACCGCCCGCCAGACCCTGGTCATGGTCACCCACGACCCGGTCGCCGCCTCCTACGCCGACCGCGTGGTCTTCCTCGCCGACGGCGCCTTCGCCGGCGAACTGCACCGGCCCACGGCCGACGCGGTCGCCGCCCGGATGACCAGGCTCGGCGCCTGGGACGACGACACCGAGCGGCAGAGCGCGCCGCAGCACTCGGGAGGGCGGTACTGATGTGGCGCCTGGCACTGCGCACCCTGAAGTTCCGCCGGACGAGCTTCGTCGCGACCTTCCTCGCCATGTTCCTCGGCGCCGCGATCGTCATCGGCTGCGGCGGCCTGATGGAGACCGGCGTCCGCATGGCCGCCGCACCCCAGCGGCTGCACGACGCCCCGGTCGTCGTCACCGGTGAACAGACCTACGACTCCGCCGCGCTGAGCGAACGGCACCGCATCGACGCCGGCCTGGCCGGCGAGGTGGCCCGGGTCCACGGCGTGCGCGCGGCCGTGCCCGACGTGTCGTTCCCGGCCACCGTCCTCAAGGACGGCAAGCCGCTGACGGAGAAGTCCGCGTCGTACGGCCACGGCTGGGCGAGCGCCCGGCTGACCCCCTATACCCTCGCCGCCGGGAGATCCCCCGTCACCGGCGGCGAGGCCGTACTCGACGCCGGACTCGCCCGGCGGGCCGGTGCCCGCCCCGGTTCCCCGGTCGACATCGTCGTCCAGGGCACCGCCCGCCGGTTCCGGGTCAGCGGCATCGCCGCGCAGCGCGGCGACCACAACCCCGACGCGGCCGTGTTCTTCACCGACGACCGGGCCCGCGAACTCGCGGGCGGCCGGATCGACTCCGTCGCCGTGCTGCCCGCGCCCGGCACGAGCGCCACAGCCGTCGCGGCCGCGGTGCGCGCCGAGGTCGGCGGCCGCGCCGAGGTGCTCACCGGTGAGCACCGCGGGCTGGCCGAGCTGCCCGGCACCCTCGCAGGCCGGCGCACCGTCGTCATCCTCGCGGCGGTCTTCGGCTCCTCGGTCGTCCTGATCGTCATGTTCGGCGTCGCCTCCACCCTCGGCCTCTCCCTCCAGCAGCGCGTCCGCGAGATGGCCCTGCTGCGCGCCGTCGGCTCCACCCCGGAGCAGCTGCGCCGCATGATCCTCACCGAGACGGCCGTGCTGTCGGTGGCCTCCGTCCTGCTCGCCCTGGCGCCCGGATACGCCATCGGGCGGCTGCTGTTCAAGGTGCTGACCTCCAGCGGCGTGGTGGCACCCGCCATCGTCTACCACGCCGGCCCGCTGCCGATGGCCGCCGGCGCCGCCGTCACCGTGCTCGCCGCGGCCGGCGCCACCCGGTTCGCCGGACGGCGCGCCGCCCGCACCGAACCGGTCGCCGCCCTCGCCGAATCCACCGCCGCCACCCGCTGGTTCAGCCTGCCCCGGCTGCTGCTCGCGCTGTTCTTCCTCGCCAACGGCATCGGCCTGGCCATCGCCACCGCCACCGTCATGGAGGACGGCCCCACCCTCGCCAGCACCGCCGGACCCGCCTCCGTGCTGTTCTGCGTCGGCCTCGCCCTGCTCGCGCCCGGCCTCACCAAGGCCATGGTGGCGCTGCTGCGCCTGCCCGTACGGGCCCTGTCCGGACTCTCCGGGCAGCTGGCGCTGCGCAACGCCGCCACCGCCCACGTCCGCATGGCGGGCGCCGTCGCACCGATCGTCCTGCTCATCGGCATCGCCACGGGCACCCTGTACATGCAGTCCACCGAGGACCACGTCTCACGGACCTCCTACGACGCGAACATCCTCGCCGACTACGTCCTCGACTCCACCACGGGCGGATTCGCGCCCGGCGTCGTCGCCACGGTCCGGGCCACGCCCGGGGTGGCCGCGGCCTCCGAGTTCGTCACCAGCCGGGGCTTCGTGGACCGCCCGGGCGGCCCGGCCGACACCGACCTGCGCGGAGTCTCCGCCGAAGGGGTGCGCCGGAGCCTCGACCTGCCCGTGGTCGCCGGATCCCTGGACCGCCTGCGCGGCGACACCGTGGCCCTGTCCGAGAAGAGGGCCCGGGAGTACGGGGTGCGGGTCGGCGACCGGCTGCCGCTGCACCTCGGCGACGGCACCGCGCTACGGCCCACCGTCGTGGCCCTCTACACCGACAATCCCAAGCAGCGCTACCTGACCCTGCCCGCGGCCACCCTCGCCCCGCACACCGGCGACGGGCTGCCGCACCAGATCCTGGTCCGGGCCGCGCCCGGCACCGGCACCGAGGTCCACGACCGGCTGGCCGCGCTGGCCGCCCGGGTGCCCGGTACCGAGCTGGACGACAGCTCCTCGCTGGCCGGCCGGAACAACCAGATCCAGCAGATCCTGGTGTCCGCGAACTACACCATCGTCGCCATGATCGTCGGATACGCGGCCATCACCGTCGTCAACACCCTGGTGTCCGTCACCCGCAAACGGCGCGCGGAGTTCGGCCTCCAGCGGCTCACCGGCGCCACCCGCGCCCAGGTGATCGGCATGCTGACCGTCGAGGGCGTACTGATCGGAGTCGTCGCCACCGTCCTCGGCACCCTCGCCTCCGCGACGACCATCGTCCCCTACAGCCTCGTCAAGAGCGGCTCCTACCTGCCCTCCGGATCCCCCGGCATCTACCTCGCTATCGTCGGCGGGTCCCTGCTGCTGGTGTTCGGCGCCACGCTGCTGCCCTCCTGGCGCGGCATGCGCAGCCCCGCCGTGGAGACGGTGAAGGCCGCGTGAGCCACGCCCAGGCCGGGCCGTCCCCGCTGCCCCCGGGCGGGGACGGCCCCGGCGTGCGCGGCGGCCGGGGATGGGAACATGAGTGTATGAAGACTGTGCCGGTCGCGTGGCGCGGCCGTCTCGGCCGGGCCGTCCTGGACACCCTGGTCGGCGTGGCCACCGCCACCGGGGCCCTGCTGTCGGTCGTCCTCTTCGTCACCACCACCTACTTCGTCATCCTCTGCCTGATCGGCATCGGCTTCCTCACGCTGCCCTACCTCACCCGGGCCGTGCGGTGGCTGTGCGACCTCAACCGGCGCGCCGCCGCCCGCTCCGGCGTCCCGGTGGAGCGGCCCTACCGGCCCGAACCGCAGGAGATCGAGCGGGACATCGTCGGCTGGACGCGCCGCTGCAAGTGGATCCTCGCCGACCCCGCGACCTGGCGGGACCTGCTGTGGCTGCTGCTCAACACCGTCGTCGGGCTCGTCGGTTTCGTACCGGCCGCCCTGCTCTACTACGCGGGGGAGGGGCTGTTCCTGGCCTGCGGGCTGTGGCGGCCGGTCGCGGACGGGGGAGCGGGCCGCTGGTACGCCTTCGTCACCGTCGGCAGCTGGCCGGCCGCGCTCGCCGCCGGCCTGCTCGCGCTGGTCGTGCTCACCGGCTGGCTGCTGCTCTCCCCGCTGGTGCTCAAGGGGTACGCCTACTTCGTCCGCTTCCTGCTCGGCCCGACCCGCGGCTCGCAACTGGCCTCGCGCGTGCAGCACTTGTCGGAGACCCGGTCCGGCGCGCTGGACATCCAGGCCGCCGAACTGCGCCGCATCGAACGCGACCTGCACGACGGCGCCCAGGCCCGGCTCGTCAGCCTCGGACTGCAACTCGGCGCCGTCGACCGGAAGCTGGGCCAGGACCCGGAGGAGGCCCGCCGGCTGCTGCGGCAGGCCCGCAGTTCCTCCGTGCAGGCCCTGCGCGAACTGCGCGACCTGGTCCACGGCATCCACCCGCCGGTCCTCGCCGAACGCGGCCTGGCCGACGCCCTGCGCGCCCTGGGCCTGGCCAGCCCGCTGGAGGTGACCGTCGTGGTGGACCTGCCCGGCCGGCTGCCCGACCCGGTCGAGTCCGCCGTCTACTTCGCCGTGTCCGAACTGCTCACCAACGCCCTCAAACACGCCGACGCCCAGCGGGTGGAGATCGTCGCCTGGCGCGCGGACGACACCCTGCACGCCCGGGTCACCGACGACGGCCGCGGCGGCGCCGACGCCTCGGCCGGGAGCGGTCTGGAGGGCATCCGCAGACGGCTGGCATCCTTTGACGGCGTCCTGGAGATCAACAGCCCTCCGGGCGGACCGACCGTGATCAAGCTGGAGCTGCCGTGCGTGTTGTCCTCGCCGAAGACCTCTTCCTCCTGAGGCAGGGAATCATCCAATTACTGGAGGCGTACGGCTTCGAGGTCGCCGCCGCCGTCGACAACGGCACCGACCTCGCCGCCGCGATCGCCGACCACCGGCCCGACGTGGCCATCGTGGACGTCCGCCTGCCGCCCACCTTCACCACCGAGGGCCTCCAGGCCGCCCTGCGCGCCCGGCGCGAACGCCCCGGCCTGCCGATCCTCGTCCTCTCCCAGCACGTGGAGCAGATGTACGCCCGCGAACTGCTGGCCGACGGCACCGGCGGCATCGGCTATCTGCTCAAGGACAGCGTCCTGGACGACGAGCAGTTCATCGACGCCGTACGCCGGGTCGCGGCCGGCGGCACGGCCATGGACCCCGCCGTCGTCGCCCAGCTGATGACCAGTCACTCCCGGGACGAACCGCTGGCCGCCCTCACCGCCCGCGAACGCGAGGTGCTGGAACTCATGGCCGAGGGCTGCTCCAACACCGCGATCGCCCAGCGGCTCACCATCACCGAGGGTGCGGCGGCGAAGCACATCTCCAACATCTTCACCAAGCTGATGCTCCCGCCGTCCAGCGACAGCAACCGCCGGGTCCTCGCGGTGCTCGCCTACCTCAACGCCTGAGCGGGAGACGGGAGGTGGGGCGGGTAGGGGTGGCCGGGCGTTCCTCGCGCGCGTGAGACTGCTGGGGCCCGTCCGCGCCCCGCGCGGCGCAGCCGCCCCCAGGAAGGGAACGCCCGCCCCATGACCACGCTCGCCGAGCACGACCGTCTCTGGATACGCCGCTACCATCCCCGCCCGGACGCGGCGGCCAGGCTGGTGTGCCTGCCGCACGCGGGTGGCGCGGCGACCTTCTACCACCCCGTCTCGGCGAACCTGCCGGAGTCCGTGGACGTGCTCGCCGTGCAGTACCCCGGCCGTCAGGACCGCCGCCGGGAGCCGTGTGTGACGAGCATCCGGGACCTGGCCGACCGCCTCACCCCCGTGCTGCTGCCGTGGACCGACCGCCCCCTGGTCCTGTTCGGCCACAGCATGGGCGCCAGCCTCGGCTTCGAGATCGCCCGCCGGCTGGAACGCGACCACGGCGTGGTGGCGCGGGCGCTGGTCGTCTCCGCCCGCCGCGCCCCCTCCTGCGCGCGCGCCGAGTCCGTCCACCTGCGGGACGACGACGGGCTGATCGAGGAGATGCGGCAGCTCAGCGGCACCGACTCGGTCATCCTGGACGACATCGAACTGATCCGCATGGCCCTGCCCGCCATCCGCGCCGACTACCGGGCCGCCGAGACCTACGTGTACGAGCCCGGACCGAACCTGCGCTGCCCCGTCGTCGCCCTGGTCGGCGACGACGACCCCAAGGTCACCGTGGAGGAGGCGCGCGCCTGGTCCCGGCACACCGACGCGCCCTTCGAGTGCCGTGTGTTCCCCGGCGGCCACTTCTACTTGACGAACCATCAGAAGCAGGTCCTCGACCTGCTGGCGGAACAGGCGGTACGGGCATGAGGTCGGTCCTCGTCACCGGATGCGGCAGCGGCATCGGGCTGGAGACGGCGCTGGCGTTCGCCCGGCGCGGCGACCGGGTGCACGCCTGTGTGCGCGACCCCGCCACCGCCGGGGAACTGCTGCGGCGCGCCCGCGCGGAGCAACTCACCCTGGACGTACCGCGGCTGGACGTCACCGACGACGCCTCCGTCACCGCCACCGTCACCGCGGTGCAGGACCGGCACGGGCCCCTGGACATCCTGGTGAACAACGCCGGTGTCGACCGCACCGGACCGGCCGAGACCATGCCACCGGAGCAGGCCCGCACCGTGTTCGAGACCAACTTCTGGGGTCCGCTGCGGCTGGTCCGCGCCGTGCTGCCCGGGATGCGCGCCCGGGGCTCCGGCGTCATCGTCAACGTCTCCTCGCTCGCCGCCCGCACCTTCGCCGTGCCGCACGGCGGCTTCTACGCGGCGAGCAAGGCCGCCCTGGGCGCCCTCAGCGAGGCCCTGTACGCGGAGGTCCAGCCGTTCGGCATCCGCGTGGTGTGCCTGGAACCGGGCAGCTTCGCCACCGCCATCCGGCGC
>NZ_JACBWZ010000278.1 GCF_013870595.1 Streptomyces sp. WELS2
GGCGGAATCCGGCGTCGTACGCTCCGTGGGATTCCCCCCACGGGGCCCGCCACCCCCGTGCCGGCGGGCCCCGCGTGTCGGTACTCTGCCCGCCCGAAGCGGCCGGCGAAGCCTCATCCGCGCTGTTCAGAGCTTGATTTGAGGATGGCGTAGCCCGGCTACGACCCCTGCCGCAGCCGGCGCCGTCAGAAGTCGTACTCGCCCAGTCCGGGCCAGTCGTCCGGGCCGCCGCCCTGCCATTCGATCAGGTCGCTCACCTCCACCTCGATCCGGTCCAGGTCGGCCAGGCGCAGGATCTCCACGACGTCGTCCAGGTGCGAGGCGATCCCCAGCGTCACGTCCCCCTCGGTGACCCGCCGGGAGCCGTCCAGGGCGGGGGAGTGGACCACGATGTGCGGGTGCTGTGTCGGGTTGCCCATGCCTTCAGCGTGCTGCGGATACCGGGGACCCGCACGCCGGGAACCCGGTCGCGGACAGCACGAAGCGCTCCCTCCGGTGTGGAGGGAGCGCTGCGCGCACCATCTGGTGACCGTCCGACGGCGCGAGGCTGGGCGCGACAGGTCGTTCGCGCCGCCGGACGGGGCCGGAGTACCTCCGCGGTGACGGCGGAGGTGGGGCTGGGACCGCGGTGGCCACGACGGAGGCGGACGTCCCTTCCCTCTGGTCGAGAAGGGAGTCCGGGGCTCCTTCACCACCGCACTGGCTCGTGCGCCACCGCGGTCCTCGCCCTGCCCGCCGCACCGGATGATCACCCCTCATCCGGACCACCCGGGGCGGCGGGGCCTTCGCGTCCGGGGCACGACCTCCCCGTCACGTCCCGGACGCAGCCTTGGGACTCAGTCCTCGCGCAGGGCGCGGACCGCCTCCTCCACGCGCTTGCCGTACTCGGGGTCGGCGGCGTGGAAGTGGGCCAGGTTCTTCTCGATCACGTCGTCACGGGAGACCTGCGAGAGGCCGCCGGCGATGTTCGCGACCAGACGGGACTTCTCCTCGTCCGACATCAGCCGGTACAGCTCGCCGGCCTGGAAGAAGTCGTCGTCCTTGGTGTGCTGCGGGGCGACGTGGTTGCCGGTGTGGCCGGTCACGGCCAGCGGGGCGGACAGCGGGCGGCCGGTCTCGACCGGGCCGTCGTAGGAGTTCGGCTCGTAGTTCTTGGCGTGCCGGCCCTGGCCGTTGACCGCCATGAAGCCGTCGCGGCCGTAGTTCTGGGCACCGCCCGGGACCGCCTTCGGGGCGTTCACCGCGAGCAGGGTGTGGTTGACACCGAGGCGGTAGCGGTGGGCGTCGGCGTAGGCGAACAGCCGGCCCTGGAGCATCTTGTCCGGGGACGGGCCGATGCCGGGCACGAAGTTGTTCGGGGAGAACGCGGCCTGCTCGACCTCGGCGAACACGTTGTCCGGGTTGCGGTCGAGGACCAGGCGGCCCACGCGCCGGAGCGGGTAGTCCTTGTGCGGCCAGACCTTGGTCAGGTCGAACGGGTTGAAGCGGTAGTCCGCCGCCTCGGCCGCCGGCATGATCTGGACGTAGAGCGTCCAGGACGGGTGCACACCGCGCTCGATCGCCTGGAGCAGGTCGGTCTGGTGCGAGTTGGGGTCCTTGCCCGCCAGTTCCTGCGCCTGCTCGGTGGACAGGGAGCGGATGCCCTGGTTCGTCTTGAAGTGGTACTTGACGAAGAAGGCCTCGCCCTTGGCGTTCGTCCACTGGTAGGTGTGCGAGCCGTAGCCGTTCATGTGGCGGTACGACGCCGGGATGCCGCGGTCGCCCATGAGCCAGGTCACCTGGTGCGTGGCCTCGGGGGCGTGCGCCCAGAAGTCCCAGACGTTGTCGGGCTCCTGCTTGCCGGTGAACGGGTCGCGCTTCTGCGAGTGGATGAAGTCGGGGAACTTCAGCGGGTCCTTGATGAAGAACACCGGGGTGTTGTTGCCGACGAGGTCGTAGTTGCCCTCCTCGGTGTAGAACTTCACCGCGAAGCCACGGGGGTCGCGGACCGCGTCGGCGCCGCCGAGGGAGTCGGCGACCGTGGAGAAGCGTACGAAGACCTCGGTGCGCTTGCCGATCTCGCCGAGGAAGTCGGCGTGGGTGTAGCCGGTGACGTCGTCCGTCACCTCGAAGTGGCCGTACGCGCCGGAACCGCGGGCATGCACGACACGCTCCGGGATCCGCTCGCGGTTGAAGCGCGCGAGCTTCTCCAGGAGGTGCTGGTCCTGGATCAGGAGCGGGCCGCCGACGCCGGCGGAGGCGGAATTCTGGTTGTCGGCGACCGGTGCGCCGGACTCTGTCGTGAGCACGCGCTTCGACATCGTGGACCTTCCGTGCGGGTGTCAGCGGAAAACTGTTTCCGCTTTGTGGAGCCTAGAAGTGGGGCGATCTGAGCGTCAACACTTTGTTGAAGTCGATTCCGGACCGCGGCGCCGCCTGGGCGCGACAGGACAGGTGTCAGCGGCGCCGCGGTCCGGAAGTGCGAGGGGTCGTCAGACCTGGGCGCCGGAGAGGCGCTCGACGGCCCGCAGCAGGGCCGAGTGGTCCAGGCCGCCGTCGCCCTGGGCGCGCAGGCTGGCGACCAGCTGGGCGACCACGGCGCCGACCGGGAGGGCCGCGCCGACGTTGCGGGCGGCGTCGGTGACGATGCCCATGTCCTTGTGGTGCAGGTCGATCCGGAAACCGGGCTTGAAGTCGCGGTTGAGGAAGTTGTCCTTCTTCCGCGTCAGCACGGTGGAGCCGGCCAGACCGCCGTTGAGGACGTCCAGGGCGGCCTGGAGGTCCACGCCCGACTTCTCCAGGAAGACCACGGCCTCGGCGCACGCCTGGATGTTCACGGCGACGATCAGCTGGTTGGCGGCCTTCACCGTCTGGCCCGAGCCGTGCGGACCGCACAGCACGATGGTCTTGCCGAGGGCCTCGAAGATCGGCTTGGCCTGGTCGAAGTCGGCCTGCTCGCCGCCGACCATGATCGACAGCACCGCTTCGATGGCACCGGCCTCACCGCCGGACACCGGGGCGTCCAGCACCCGGATGCCCTTGTCCCCGGCGGCCTTGGCGAGGTCCACGGAGGTCTGCGGGGTGATCGAGGACATGTCGATCAGCAGGGCGCCGGACTTCGCGTTCTCGAGGATGCCGTCCGGGCCGTAGGCGATGGCCTCGACCTGCGGGGAGGCGGGCACCATCGTGATGATCACGTCGGCGTCCCGGACGGCCTCGGCGATGGAGCCGGCCGCGGTGCCGCCGGCGGCGGCCAGGCGGTCCAGCTTCTCCTTCTCCAGGGTGTAGCCGGTGACCTGGTAGCCCGCCTTGATCAGGTTCTCGGACATGGGGGCGCCCATGATGCCGAGGCCGATCCAGGCGATCACAGGGCGGGTCGGGCGGGAAGAAGCTGCAAGGTTGCTCATTTCGGGGGTGCCTCTCTTACTGCGGCTCTACGTCTGTGAAGGGGCGGCCGGTGGGCAGGGCCGGCGGCTCAGCGGGCCGCGCGGGCCTCGCGCGGGAGCCAGTCGAACGCCTCGGCGCTCGGGCGGTCGCCCGGCTTGTACTCCAGGCCGACCCAGCCGTCGTAACCGGCCTTCCCCAGCCGGCCGAGCAGCTCCTGAAGCGGGAGCGAGCCGGTGCCGGGGGCGCCGCGGCCGGGGTTGTCGGCGATCTGCACGTGCCCGGTCTTCGCCGCGTAGGCGTCGATGACCGCGGGCAGGTCCTCGCCGTTCATGGACAGGTGGTACAGGTCCATCAGGAACCTGGCGTTCCCGAGACCCGTCGCCGCGTTCACCTTGTCGACGACCTCCACCGCGGCCGGCGCCGACACCAGCGGGTACAGCGGCGACTCGGGCTTGTTCAGCGCCTCGATCAGCAGGACGGCGCCGATCCGGTCGGCCGCCCGGGCCGCGAGGACGAGGTTCTCCAGGGCGAGCGCGTCCTGCTCGGCCGGGTCCACGCCCTCGACGCGGTTGCCGTACAGCGCGTTGAGCGCCGTGCAGCCGAGGGAGGCCGCGAAGTCGGCGGCCACGTCGATGTTGGCGCGGAACTTCTCCGACTCCTCGCCCGGCAGCGACAGGGCGCCGCGGTCCGGGCCCGGGAGCTGCCCGGCGTAGAAGTTCAGGCCCGTGAGACGGACCCCCGCGTCCTCGATCGCCTTCTTCAGGGCGTCCAGCTCGGACCGGGCCGGAGTGGGGGAGTCGATCCAGGGCCACCACAGCTCGACCGCGGTGAAGCCCGCCGCGGCGGCGGCCGCGGGGCGCTCCAGGAGCGGGAGTTCCGTGAAGAGGATCGACAGGTTGACGTTGAAGCGCTGGTCTGCGGCGGTGCTCCACTCGAAACCTGGCATTCGGGCCGCGCTCCCTTCCGTTGGTCGAGTTTCCGTATTACGGAAGTTCGTTTCTGCGTAATGGAAGATTGCCGTCGTGTGTCGCCGCTTGTCAAGGGGCGTCCGCAAGAGCGGCCCTCCACGGCCGCCTCGCGCGTTAGGTTGGGCGCGTGCGATTGAGAGTGGAGTTCACGACCGAGCCCTTCGACCTGGACGAAGCGCCCGCGCACGCCCTGGTGGCGCGCGAGGTCATCGAGACCGCCGAACTGGACGCCGTGGACGTCGGGCCGTTCGGCAACACCGCCGAGGGCGGCGCCGACCGCGTGCTCGGCGCGGTGGACGCGCTGCTGCGCAAGGCCCTCCAGGCCGGTGCCACCCGGGTCTCGCTCCAGGTCAACGTGATCGGCGACGAGGCTCGGGAGGGTGATAGGTGACCGGGGACGAGCCCTTCATCGCGGCGGTGAAGCCGCTGGTCGACGCCATGGGCGGGACGATGCTCCCGCCCGACGAGGCCGGCCCCGAGGATGTCGTCCTCGCCTGGGAGGGGGCCGACGTCGTCGCCGTACGCCTGCCCCAGCTCGCCGACTCGCTCGACCACATCCTGGCCGCCATGGAGCGCAAGGAGGGCCGGCCGCTGGCCGATCTCGACCGCAAGGCCAAGCAGGAGGTCGTACGGATCCTGGAGGCGCGCGGCGCGTTCGCCGTGCGGCACGGGGTGGAGACCGTGGCGGGCGCGCTGGGCGTCAGCCGCTTCACGGTCTACAACTACCTCAACCGCGAGAAGGGCCTCTGAGCGGGGCGGGAGTGAGGGCGCAAGGGCCGTCCGGCCCCCAACCCGGCTTGTTACGCGGAATTTTCAACAAAGTGTTGACGTGGTGTTTCCGAGGGCGTTAGCTATCCGCAGCCCGTTCAGCACAACGGCCCGAAGCGGCCACGGAGGCTCCCGTGACTACCACTTCCACGCCCCCGGGCCTGTCCCGGTTCAACGACCTGGAGGAGCGCGAGGCCCTCGCGGCCCTCCACGAGGCGTGCGCCTCCACCGAGTGGGCCCGGCGACTGCTCGCCGCCCGCCCGTACGCCACCCCGGAGGACCTCTACACCGCCAGCGACGCCGCCATGGCCGAGCTGACATCCGCGGACCTGGCGGAGGCGATGGCCGGACACCCGCCGATCGGGCGGCCCAAGCCCGGCGACCCGACCTCCGCCCGCGAACAGCGCGGCATGGCCGGTGCCTCCGAGGAGCTCAAGGCGGAGATGCTCGAACTCAACCTGGCCTATCAGGAGAAGTTCGGGCATGTCTTCCTCATCTGCGCCACCGGCCGGACCGGCGAGCAGATGCGCGACGCGGTCAAGGAGCGGATCGGCAACTCGCCCGAGCAGGAGCGGGAGATCGTCCGCACCGAGCTGGGCAAGATCAACCGCATCCGACTGGCCCGACTCGTCGAAGAGGACGCCTGACACCATGAGCACCAGCACCACCGCCTCCGTGTCCACGCACATCCTGGACACATCGATCGGCCGCCCCGCCGAGGGCGTCGCCGTCCGGCTCTCCGCCCGCGCCGGGCGCGAGGCGGACTGGCAGGCGCTCGGCGGCTCGGCGACCGACGCCGACGGCCGGTGCAAGGACCTGCCGGCCCTGCCGGAAGGGACCACCCACGTACGGCTGGACTTCGCCGTCGAGCCGTACTTCGAAAATTCTGCGAAGAAGCAAGCCGATGCGCAGCAGGACGCCCCCGCGAATCGGGACAGCGGTGCCGTGTTCTTCCCCGAGGTGGCGATCACCTTCGCCGTGGTGCCCGGGGAGCACTACCACGTACCGCTGCTGCTCAACCCGTTCGGCTACTCCGTTTACCGAGGGAGCTAGCTACATGCCGACCATCCTGGGACAGAACCAGTACGGCAAGGCCGAGAACCGAGTCGTCAAGATCACGCGGGACGGCGCCACCCATCACATCAAGGACCTCAACGTCTCCATCGCGCTGAGCGGCGACATGGAAGAGGTCCACTACTCCGGCTCGAACGCCAACGTCCTGCCCACCGACACCACCAAGAACACGGTGTTCGCGTTCGCCAAGGAATACGGCATCGAGTCCGCCGAGCAGTTCGGCATCCACCTCGCCCGGCACTTCGTCACCAGCCAGGAGCCGATCCACCGGGCGCGCATCCGCATCGAGGAGTACGCCTGGGAGCGGATCGAGACCTCGGACGCCAACAGCAAGTTCATCGGCGCGGACGACGTCAAGCACTCCTTCGTCCGCAAGGGCCAGGAGGTCCGCCTCACCCAGATCACCTACGACGGTGAGAAGTGGGAGGTCATCTCCGGCCTGAAGGACCTGGTCGTGATGAACTCGACCAACTCCGAGTTCTGGGGCTACGTCAAGGACAAGTACACCACCCTCCAGGAGGCGTACGACCGTATCCTCGCCACCCAGGTCGCCGGCCGCTGGCGGTTCAACTGGACCGACGACGCCCAGAAGATGCCCAACTGGGAGAAGTCGTACGAGCAGGTCAAGAAGCACATGCTGCACGCCTTCGCCGAGACCTACTCGCTCTCGCTCCAGCAGACGATGTACCAGATGGGCTCGCGCATCATCAACAACCGCAGCGAGATCGACGAGGTCCGCTTCTCGCTGCCCAACAAGCACCACTTCCTCGTGGACCTGGAGCCGTTCGGACTCAAGAACGACAACGAGGTCTACTTCGCCGCCGACCGCCCCTACGGCCTCATCGAGGCCACCATCCTGCGGGACGGCTGTGAGGCCCGTATCCCGGTCGACATGACCAACCTCTGACGCGGGACGCCCGCCCCCGGCCCGGCCTGACGGGCCGGGGGCGCGCTACACCGGAGGGAACAAAATGGCACAGCCTGCAAAGGGGCCGGCGAAAGCCCCGTGTTCCACCCCGCCGGTGCACATCGAGGACGCCGTCACGTCCGTGCACCCGGTGGACGAGAAGCTCCACCCCACGCGGCTCGTCCCCGCCGCGCTCCAGCACATCGCCGCTATGTACGCAGGCGTTGTCACTCCTCCGCTCATCATCGGTCAGGCCTGCGGGCTCGACATCGGGGCCCGTACCCGGCTCATCGCCGCGA
>NZ_JACBWZ010000279.1 GCF_013870595.1 Streptomyces sp. WELS2
ACGCGGCCGGCTCCCGGTCGACGGAGGCCATCAGCGCCGTCCGCACCACCGTCGCCTGCTGCTCCGGGCAGTCCCTGAGCTTGCGCGGCGTGATGTACACGACCGTGATGCCGAGGCGCTCCAGGTGCTCGCGCTTGCCGGCGTACCGGGACCACGCGTCGTCGTCCTGCCGGGACACCCGGGTGTCCAGCTCGACCGCCACCGCGTGGTCCGGCCAGTAGGCGTCCAGGCCGCCCAGGTGCGGGCCGCCGGGCAGGCGCAGGTCGACGTTCCACACCGGGTCGGGCAGAGCGTACTCGCGGACCATCCGGTACAGGCGGTCCTCGGCGGCCGGGCGGTCCTCCGCGAACACCGCGTCCACCGCGTCCGCCACGTGCGGCCGGTGCAGCAGCCGCGCCCGGCCCAGCTCCCGCAGCAGCGCGGCCGGGTCGCAGTGGCCGCCGCGCACCGCCTCGGGCAGCAGCCGCCGTACCGTCTCGGTGTCCGTCGGCTCCGTCACCCCGTCCGCGAGCGCCCGCGCCACCGGCGCCACCGGCAGACCCGCCACCCGCTGCGGCTCGGGCGGCTCGGCGGTGCGCAGGATCCGCACATAGCCGATGGACCGCGGCCGGCGCTGCCGGGACACCAGGACGTCCACCCGGTTCAGGGCGTCGGGCGGCGGGGTGGCCGAGAAGCCGTGCAGGGCCAGCGCCGCCGGCCCGGTGAGCACCGCGTCCGGGTACTGCGGCCGGTGCGGGCCCTGGGCCGTCGGCTGGGCCGGCACGCCCTGCCGCGCCGTGCGGGCCGCGTACAGCAGGGCCGCGCGCAGCCGCTCCTCGCCGCTGGGCGGCCCGGAGTGCAGCAGGATCACCCGCGGCAGCAGCTCCCGCCAGGGGCCGTCGGGGCCGCACCGCTCGGCCAGCTCGGCCGGGGACACACCGTGGGCGCGCAGCTGGGCCGCCGTCAGCACCCGGCGGTGGACGTCGGCGAGGTGGCGCAGGGGGCGCGGGGAGAGGGGGGTGTCGTGCGTCATGGCCTCGGAATTCCCCGCTCCCCTCAGGCCCGTAACCGCTGTTACACATCTGTCGAGGAATGCGGACAAGACGGTACTAAAGGTCAGGTGTTCGGTTGCCGAGAAGGCAGCGAAAACCCCTGGTCCGATCGGGTGCGGACCAGGGGTTACGGCTCTGTCCGCCCGGATTTCGTAACGGTCGCCGGACGGGCGGGCCAGGGGTCAGCGGCCGGCCATCGCGTCACACGCCTGCGCGCGCAGCGCCCGCGCCAGGTCGTCCCGCGCCTCCAGCACCAGCCGCCGCAGCGCCGGCGCCGCGTCCTCGTGCGCCGCCAGCCACGCGTCCGCCGCCTCCAGCGTCTCCGGCCGGTCCTGAAGCGCCGGGAACAGACCCCGCACCACGTCCATGCCGATCTGGATCGACCGCTCCCGCCACACCCGCTCGATCGCCGCGAAGTACAGCTGCGCGTACGGCGCGGTCAGCTCCCGCTGCGACGGCTGGGCGAACCCCGCGATCGTCGCCTCCACCAGCGCGTTCGACAGCGCGTCCGACTCCACCACCTGCGCCCACGCCTGCGCCTTCACCGCCGCCTGCGGCCGCGCGGCCAGACAGCGCACCTGGTGCCGCTTGCCCGACGCCGTGTCGTCCCGGGCCAGCTCCGCCGCCAGCACCGACTCGTCGGCCGCCCCGTGCGCCGCCAGCGGCTCCAGGAACGCCCAGCGCAGCTCCTGGTCCACCTCCAGACCCTCGATCCCGGTGGTGCCGTCCAGCAGCTCCCTCAGCAGCTCCAGATCCGGCTCCGAGGAGGCCACCGCCGCGAAGAACCGCGCCCAGGCCAGCTGCTGCTCGCTGCCCGGCGCGGCCGACCGCAGCTCCCGCACCGCCCCCTCGGCCAGCAGCTCCCCGCCGGTCTCCCGCCACGCGGGCGCCGCGTAGTGCGTGAGTGCCGAGTTCGCCCAGGCGTGCAGCATCTGCAGCACCCCGATGTCCGACTCGCCGCCCGCGAACCGCAGCACCAGGGCGATGAACTCCCGCGCCGGCAGCAGCCCGTCCCGGGTCATGTTCCACAGCGCCGACCAGCACAGGGCGCGCGCCAGCGGGTCCGTGAGCCCGCCCAGGTCCGTGCGCAGCGTCTCCAGCGACGTCTCGTCGAACCGGATCTTGCAGTAGGTCAGGTCCTCGTCGTTGACCAGCACCAGCTCCGGCGCCTGGAGCCCGGCCAGCTCCGCCACCACCGTGCGCGGCTCGTGCACATCCGTCTCCGCGCGCGCGTAGCGCTCGAGCGTGCCCTCGGGCGTCCGCCGGTACAGGCCCACCACGATCCGGTGCGGACGCAGCTCCGGGTGCGACTCCGGGGCCTCCTGGACGACGGCCAGCTCGGCGATCCGGCCGCCGGTGGTGTCCAGCAGCACCTGCGGGGTCAGCGCGTTCACGCCCGCCGTCTGCAGCCACGACCGCGCCCACGCGCTCATGTCCCGGCCGCTCGTCTCGCCCAGCACCGACAGAAGGTCGCCCAGGCGCGTGTTGCCGTACGCGTGCCGCTTGAAGTAGCGCCGCGCCCCCTCCAGGAACGCGTCCCGGCCGACGTACGCCACCAGCTGCTTGAGCACCGAGGCGCCCTTGGCGTAGGTGATGCCGTCGAAGTTCAGCTTGGCGTCCTGCAGGTCGCGGATGTCCGCCGTGATCGGATGCGTGGAGGGCAGCTGGTCCGCGCGGTACGCCCACGCCTTGCGCCGGTTGGCGAAGGTGATCCAGGCGTCCTCGAAGCGGGTCGCGCCGACGCTCGCGAACGTGCCCATGAAGTCCGCGAAGGACTCCTTCAGCCACAGGTCGTCCCACCACTCCATGGTGACCAGGTCGCCGAACCACATGTGCGCCATCTCGTGCAGGATGACGTTGGTCCGCGCCTCGTACGACGCCTGCGTCACCTTCCCCCGGAAGACGTACTCCTCCCGGAACGTCACCAGGCCCGGGTTCTCCATCGCGCCCAGGTTGTACTCCGGCACGAACGCCTGGTCGTACTTCCCGAACGGGTACGGGTAGTCGAAGTGCTCGTGGAAGAAGTCCAGGCCCTGCTTGGTGACCAGGAAGATGTCGTCGACGTCGAAGTACGGGGCGAGCGTCTTGCGGCACATCGCGCCCAGCGGGATCTCCAGCTTCGTGCCGTCCTCGAGGGTCCGGCTGTAGGAGTCCGTCACATAGTGGTACGGGCCCGCCACCACACACGTGATGTACGTCGAGACCGGCTTCGTCTCCGCGAAGCGCCACACCCCGTCCACGAGTTCACCGGCGCCGTTGCCCCACACCGTCCAGCCCTCCGGCGCCCGCACCTCGAACCGGTACGGCGCCTTCAGGTCCGGCTGCTCGAAGTTCGCGAACACCCGGCGGGCGTCGGCCGGTTCGTACTGCGTGTACAGGTAGACCTCGCCGTCCTCCGGGTCGACGAAGCGGTGCATGCCCTCACCGGTGCGCGAGTACGCGCACCGCGCGTCCACGACCAGCTCGTTCTCCGCCGCCAGGTCCTCCAGCGCGATCCGCGAGCCGTCGAAGACCTCGCCCGGGTCCAGGTCCCGGCCGTTGAGCGAGACGGAGGTGACCCGCGGGGCGAGCAGATCGGCGAAGCTGGACGCGCCCGGCTCGTTGCACCGGAACCGCACGGTGGTCACCGAACGGAACGTGCGCGGCTCGCCGTCCCCGTCGCCGACGGCGGACCGCAGGTCCAGGAAGACGTCGTAGCCGTCGACGGACAGCAGGGCGGCCCGCTCCCGGGCCTCGTCACGGGACAGATTCTCACCGGGCACGGACGGCGCTCCTTCGTGATCGCGTGGAGAACGGCTGAGACAGGACCGATCCTGCCATGTGCTCCTGACGGCGGACAGCGGGGAATGGGGGTGGCGCCCGCCTCGTTGACGCGGTAAACGTACGTTTCGCCAAGGAGTGCCATGTCCGAGACCGCCACCTCCGGCAAGACCCCCGTCGACTTCTGGTTCGACCCGCTGTGCCCGTGGGCCTGGATGACCTCCCGCTGGGTGCTGGAGGTGGAGAAGCTCCGCGACATCGAGGTCCGCTGGCACGTCATGAGCCTGGCGGTCCTCAACGAGGACAAGCTCGACGAGCTGCCCGCCGAGTACCGCGAGCTGCTGACCACCCAGGCGTGGCCGCCCGTCCGCGTGGTCACCGCGGCCTGGCAGAAGCACGGCGAGGACGTCGTCGGCCCGCTCTACACCGCCCTCGGCACCCGCATCCACAACAACGGCGAGGGCCCGACCCTGGAGGCCATCGCGGGCGCGCTCGCCGACGTCGGCCTGCCCGCCGAGCTGATCGACTACGCCGGCCAGGAGGACTTCGAGTTCGAGGCCGAGCTGCGCGCCTCCCACAAGGAGGGCATCGAGAAGGTCGGCCAGGAGGTCGGCACCCCGGTCATCGCCCTGCCCGGCCCCGACGGCGAGCAGATCGCCTTCTTCGGCCCCGTCGTCACCCCCGCCCCCCAGGGCGAACAGGCGGCGCGCCTGTGGGACGGCACGGTGGCGGTGGCCTCGGTACCGGGCTTCTACGAGATCAAGCGGACCCGGACCAAGGGCCCGGACTTCAGCAACCTGTAACCGTCTTGGTTCCATGGAAGACCCCCGTGAGTCACGTCCTCACGGGGGTCTTCTTTCATCCGCCTGCCGCCGTGAAGGGTGAGAAGACGATCACGAGGCAGGACGACCGGTGCGCCCGGACGTTCAGGGCGCGAGCAGCAGGACGTTCGCGCGGGACTTGGCGGCCTCGTAGCGCCTGGCCACGTCCTGCCAGTTCACCACCTGCCACATGGCCTCGATGAAGTCGACCTTCTGGTTCCTGTACTGGAGGTAGAAGGCGTGCTCCCAGGCGTCGAACACCAGGATCGGGGTGGAGCCCTGGCCGACGTTGCCCTGGTGGTCGTAGACCTGCTCCACGACCAGGCGCCCGCTCAGCGGCTCGTAGGCGAGCACGCCCCAGCCCGAGCCCTGGGTGGTGGCCGCGGCCTTGGACAGCTGGGCCTTGAAGCCGGCGAAGGAGCCGAAGGACTCCTTGACGGCCTCGGCCAGCTCGCCGACGCCGTCCTGCGCCAGCGGCTCCCCGCCGCCGTCCTTCGGGCCGGTCATGTTCTGCCAGTAGATCGAGTGCAGGATGTGCCCGGAGAGGTGGAACGCCAGGTTCTTCTCCAGGCCGTTGACCGAGCCCCACGACTCCTTGTCCCGCGCCTCGGCCAGCTGCTCCAGGGTGTCGTTGGCGCCCTTCACATAGGCCGCGTGGTGCTTGTCGTGGTGCAGCTCGATGATCTCCGGGCTGATGACGGGTGCGAGCGCGGAGTAGTCGTAGGGCAGGTCGGGCAGCGTGTAGACGGGCATGGGTGTCCCCTCCGGAACCTTATTGCAAGTCTCTTGCAACTACACGCTAGCAACAAGTGGATCAGAGCAACAGAAAGGCCCCCACGTGTTTTCCGTGGGGGCCTGTCGCGCGTGCGGGGCGGGGCGGTCAGCCCTTGGCGCGCAACCGCTGCCAGCCGTAGCCGACCGCGGCCAGGAACAGGGCCATGCCGCCCGAGGAGTACAGCTGGGTCCGGGTGTCCGGCTCGCGCCACATCAGCACGAAGATCGCGGCCATGCCGGCCAGCGCCACCCAGGTCAGCCACGGGAACGCCCACATGCGCACGACCAGCCGCTCGGGGGCCTCGCGCTCGATGCGGCGGCGCAGCAGCAGCTGGGAGGCGGCGATGAAGATCCAGACGATCAGGATGACCGCGCCGATCATGTTCAGCAGCCACTTGAAGATGTCGTCCGGCCGCCAGTAGCTGAGCAGCACGCAGACGAAGCCCAGCACGGAGGAGGTGACCACCGCGATCCGGGGCACCCCGCCGGACAGCCGCGCCAGCACCTTCGGGCCCTGACCGCGCTCGACCAGCGAGAAGGCGATGCGCGAGGCGCCGTAGATGTTGGCGTTCATGGCGGACAGGAGGGCGACGAGGATGACCACCTGCATCAGCTGTCCCGCCCCGGGGATGCCGAGGTGTTCGAGTGTGGCGACGTACGGCCCCTTGTTCTGGTCGGCGATGTCCTTCGAGTCCCACGGGACCAGGGTGACGACGACCGCCATCGAGCCGACGTAGAAGACGGCGACACGGAGCATCGCGGTCCGTACGGCGCGTGCCACGCCCCGCACCGGGTCGGAGGACTCGGCCGCCGCGATGGTGACCGTCTCCAGGCCGCCGTAGGCGAAGACCGAGGCCAGCAGGCCGATCACCAGGCCGTTGCCGCCGTTCGGCAGGAAGTCGGTGAGGTGGGAGGTGCCGGGCGCGTCCGTGCCGGGCAGCACGCCGGCGATGGCCAGCACGCCCAGGATCAGGAACAGGCTGATCGCGCCGACCTTCAGCGCTGCGAACCAGAACTCGAACTCGCCGAAGTTCTTCACGGCGGCCAGGTTCGTACCGCAGAACACCACCATGAACAGGAGCACCCACATCCACTGCGGGGTGCCCGGCAGCCAGCCCTGGACGATCTTCGCGGCGCCGATGCCCTCCAGGCCCACCGCCGTACACAGCAGCACCCAGAACGACCAGCCCGCAGCGAAGCCCGCCCACGGGCCGATCGCGCGCTCGGCGTGCGCGGAGAAGGAGCCGGACGACGGGTAGGCGGCCGACATCTCGCCGAGCATCCGCATCACCAGCATCACCAGCACCCCGGAGAGGGCGTAGGCGACCACGATGGACGGACCGGCGACGGCGATGCCCGAGCCGGAGCCGACGAAGAGCCCCGCGCCGATCACCCCGCCCAGGGCGATCATCGAAAGATGGCGCTGTTTGAGGCCGTGGGAGAGGGAGCCGTCCGCCTGCTGCGGCGTCGTCTCCGTGGTCGTGCTGTTGGGCATGGGTGCTGCTCTCCCCCGTGCAATGGGCGGGCAAAAACCCCGCCAGTCTCCGCGCCCCGTCCGCTCAGGCGAAGGGGATGACCACTATCCGGACACCTCTGGTGCGCAGGGTTAATCTACGGTTACGGCGTCGAGCGTGACCAGAGGTCGTACGCGACTCTCGATTCCTTTGGTGGGATTCCACAGTTGGGGCGCGTGTCCCGCCCGTCCGGGACAGGCGGGGGAAACGGCTCCGCCCCCGTGATCAGTGTCACGCCCCGGCCGGTGTAATCGGCTCTCTTTGTCCGGAGCCCACCAAGTCGCCGTTCCGGCCTTTGTCGGGCGCTGACGGTGATCGGCGGAGCGCGCCGGTATAGCGTCGCGGTGTCCCGACGTGTCCACACCATCCCGTGGAGTCCCCATGAGCACCGCCACCGCCACCGCCCGACCCGGCGCAGTCCTCGCCGACCTGCTCCCGGCCTCCCGCAATGGGGCTGGGCA
>NZ_JACBWZ010000028.1 GCF_013870595.1 Streptomyces sp. WELS2
GCCACCGTCGGCGCGGTGGGTGAACCCCTGCTCGGTTCCGTCAAGGCCGCGCTCGAACTCCTGGGCCGCTGAGAGCTCGCGCAGATAAGCGTGTGCTCATGGACGGCGGTTCGGGCGGTTGTCCCAGCGGTGGGTCGTCCAGGCCCGGTGGATCAGGCTACGGACGGTGATGGTCGTGTCCGCCTGGCTCGCTCCCCTCAGGCGCTCGGCCTGCGGCTTCGCAGGGCTCCTCGACTCGTGAGCGCCACCCCACCGACGCCAGCCAGCAGACGAAACTGCGACACACACGACAGGCGTGCCGGTGAGGGTGGGGAGGCATGTGAGTGTCAGCCGGCTTCCGGGACGGGCCGTGCCGGGGCGCGCGTCGCCGAGTCGCCGATGGTGATCATCCGAGCACCCACCTGACGGCCGGCATGCGCCGCTACATCGCTGACCGCGACCGGCTCACCGTCTTCCAACTGCCGCCCTGCGCACCCGACCTCAATCCGGTCGAAGGCATCCGGTCCGTCCTGTGGCGCACCACCACAGCCAACCGCGCCTTCGCCGACCCCGACGACCTGATCACCGCCGTCCGGCGCGGCCTACGCCAACTCCAGTACCGCCACGACGTCCTCGACGGCTGCCTCACCGGCACCGGACTCCGACGCCAGCCACCATGACGACATCACGCATTCAAGGTCAGTAGTTCGCTGCGCGCGTCGCGAGGTCAGGCGTGGCCTTCCGGTAGAGACCAGTCCACAACGCGAAGCCCGGCCCTCTTGAGGTGGTCAGGGGTTGTACCGAGTCGTTGTATCGGCGTTTTCCCACGCCGTGCGAGCCACTGTTTCCTCCGAGTACGTTCCTCCGGAGTGAGCGCCTCCCAACCGCCGTGGTGAAGGCCCGCGTCGGCGGTGGAGCCGGCCTCGTGCGTGGCCTGCTGTACGTACGCGAACTCGCGGGGGCTGGTTCCCAAAGTGATGAGTGCCCAGGCGGTCGGGTAGTCGAGGGACGGGCCGTGCTGCCGTATGAGGTGGTGGGCGCGCCACTGGCGCAGCGGGGCCAGGATCCGGCGTCTGGTGCGTACGGTCATGCCGTATCGGCTCCGGGTTGAGTATCGAGGGTGGACAGCCAGCGGCTGGCCATGTTCTGGAGGTCGGTGCTGCCGAGCGTGCGCAGTGTCTGGGTAAGGGCGCGCAGGAAGATTTCACGCTGGTGTGGGGTGTGGAGATCGGCAAGCAACTGCTCGGCAAACCAAGCCGCTTCCGCGTGCAAGCCGTCGCGGGTGGAGTCCCGTGGCGGTCTGGGATCCTTCACGGCTGTGGACAGCTGAGCAAGTTCGCCGAGGCGCTCGGGGTACTGGTCGATCCACCACGCAACGCGCTGGTCCGGATCGGACAGGATGGCCTGGAGGAAGGCGATCCGGCGGTGGGTCTCCTCTCGTTCGAGAGCGCCCTGCTGTGCGCGTCTGAGGTGCTCTTCGGCCAGGTTCCGGTCCGCGTCGGCGACCGTCAGGTGTGCGGTGCCCCGTGTCTCGGGCCACGGCTCGGGAGACATCGGGTGTGCGATCGTCGCGTTTACGGCATCCCGCGCCGCGAGCAGCCCCAGCACGGAGTGGTGGCGAAGGATCCGGGCGGTGTGCTCGCGCAAATGATGCCGAGCTAGTGCGGCCGGAGCATGGTGTCCTGCTGACGTGTCGCCCAGAGGATGCCAGGTGCCCTCGATCCGTACGGTGAAGTGCACGCTGGTTGTCCGACTGGGCATGTACTCGTCCTCGATGAGCAGGCGCCGCCGGGTCTGCTCCTCGGCCGGGACCGCCGCGACTCCTGGCGCGGCGGGCGGCGGTGCCAGAAGACGGCGTGACGGCGGCGCTACTTGAGCGGAACGGGATCACCGTGCGGCCGGCACCGGGGGTGTGAAGCGATTCCCGGGTCAGTCGGCTCCCCTACCTGCATCGGGCCACACGTTCTGCGGTCAGGCAGGCACGGACCATCGCCACCCGGACCGTCGGGCCGCCGATGCCGCACTTGATGACGTAGAAGAGGAAGATGTTGGTCGAGGTGACGGCGAGCGCGTACACGTAGACGTCATGAAGAATCTGCGCATAGAGGCAGGCGCCGATGGTCAGCACGGCCGTGGCGTAGAAGAGCGAGGTCGGTACCCACTGGGTGAGCGCGGAGAGCCCAGTGATCTTGCCGTCGTCGCTGGGGAGCGTACTGAGACCGAGCCGCCTGGAACGCGCGATGACCGCGCGGACGTAGGCCAGGCTCAGAAAGTTCGCGAGCCAGGTCAGGCATTGCCCGATCGCGGAGTTGAGTGGCCACCAGCGGGGTTCGACCAAGGTGATCGCCAGTACGAGTAGGCAGGGCACGACGGCCATGATCCGGATGATCACCTCAGTCGCCAGAGCCAGCCGGCTCAGCGCTCCGGCCCGCCGCCCTATGGCGAGCGGCGTGAGGCCGGAGAACAGAGTCTGGTAGTACTTCGGCGCCGCGATGGCATAGGAGAGCCCGACCATCCGGGCCGGCAGGTTGGCCCGCCAGTCCGGCAGCCGGTAGTCGCTGTGCCGCCACGAGTCGACGATCGGGAAGCCCTTGGAACCGCCGTCGAGGTGCTGCACCAGCTCCACCAACTTGTTGCCCCAGTCGAGGTCGAAGTCCCGCAGCAGCCAGGTGATGACGGTGGAGTTCGTTACAGCCCAGATCAGCGCCGACACCAGCGACCAAGCGAGCAGCCAGTTGGTGAAAGGTCTGCGGTATCCCTCTGGGCGGCCGCTCTGCTGCCGGTGCATCCGCCACAGCCGCCACTCCCGGCCCGGATCCCCGGCCAGCGGGCGCAGCAGTTCGCGCAGTGCCCGCCAGCCGGTCTCGACCCGCAGGTCGGACTCGCCCCGCTCGGCAGCCTGCACCGTCGCCAGTTCCGCCAGAAATTCGTTCTTCAACTCACCGAAGGAGAAGGTCTGTTCCGTACCAGTGCCGAAGAGGAGCAATCGACGCGCCGGATCGGCGTCGATCAGATCCTCGATGAAGCGCGTCAGCTGCACGGCACGCATATAGAAGATGTCCGGGACCACACCGTCGGTGCCCGTCCGTCCGGTGCCGAAGAGGATCAGCAACTGGCCGAGCGAGTAGAGGTCGGCCCGGGCGATCTCACTGTCGCCGGCCTTGACCTCCGGGGCGATGTAGGAGGACTCGGCGCCCGAAGTTCCTGTGATGGTGTGGGTGTAGAGGTAGTTGCGTCCGAGGTCGATGAGTTTGAAGGCGCCGTCGGCGTCGGACACGATGATGTTGGACGGCGAAAGGTCGGCGTGTACGCCCTTGATCCGGCCGTGTACGGGGGCGTCCTGCGCGAGGCGTTGCAGGTCCTCCAGCGCCTCGAAGAGCAGCACGCCCTTCTCCCTGAGCCGTTCGAGCCGGAGGGAGGGTACGCCCGCGCCGGCGGCTTCCGGCTCCCACTCCTCGCGGACGAGTTCCGCGAGCGTCCTGCCCGCGATGAAGTCCATCAGGATCCAGCTGTCGAAGCTGGCCCAGACGCGTACCAGATGCCGGGAACCGGTGGCGGCGGTTCCGTACGTCTCGGCGTAGTCGCGCGTGGCGTGGGTGAGGGTCCTGATGCTGGTGAACGGGTACAGGATCAGCTTGAGGGCGAACTCCGGGCGGGTGCCGTGCACGGTGCTCGCGGTGCTGCCTCGCAGGATCATCGAGGTGCTGCCGTGCCGGTGGAACCGCAAGTCGCCCCGCATCGCCCGCCATTCGCGCTCGGCGGGATCCACTGCCGCGTCCGCGCGACGCCGGGCGGCCCGCGGCTGCGGGTGGTAGATCTCAGCGATGACTTCCGCGACGGCGTCCTCCGCGACGAGTACGCCGCAGACGCCGCCACAGTCATGGGTCAGTGCCCGGCCATTGGAGCCGGGGTTGGGCGGGGACTGCGGGAGCGAGCGCTGTGCCTCGGATTCAGCGAGACCGAGCAGGGTCAGCAGGTAAAGGCTGACGAACCCGAACAGCGCGGCCAGGCTCGCCCGGCGCCGTTCGCTCTGCGCGCGGTATCCCAGGCACCAGTCGGTCAGGCGGGAGATCGTGGCCTGCCGGCCGGCGAGTCCGAACCGGCTGTCGAAGGTCCGTTCGTCTGGCGGTATGCCCTGCAACAAAAGCCGCCACGACGTGAGGCGGCGGGTCCGCTGACGTGTGCTCTCCGGCCCGCCGTCGGCGGTCAGCTCCAGCAGCTCCCGTAGCTCCGACAGGTGCCGGTCGCTATACCCCCTCAGTTCGCCCAGTGCCGCGAGCAGCAGGTCCGGCGTTGCGCCTCGGTTCTCCATTCGCGGTGTCCACCACCATCAGTCTCGGCATGGCACGGATGCTTCCCCGGCGGATCAGCTCGGCCGGCCTGCCCTCGGTGGCGCAGAAGGCGATTCCGTACGCCAGCCGCGCGCTGTCGAGGAGCCGGCGCTGGTCCAGCTCGTGTCGCTTGAGCTCGGGCATCCAGGGCAGCGGGGCCAAATCGAGGACGTACGAGGCACCAGTTGCGGGGAACGTACGCATCCGGCGCAGCCAGTCCTGGTCGCGGTGCTTCTGACGGATCGCCGCCAGGTAGCCGCTGCCGAGACCGGGGCGCATCCGCTCGAGATGCAGATAGGTGAAGCGGTGCAGCAGGGAGAGCCCGCTGTCCGCCGACCGCATCGGGCGCGTACTGAGGGACAGGATGTGCGTGCAGCCGTCGTCGACCGCAAGCCGGAACGGCAGGGCGGTGAGTACTCCGCCGTCGACCGCACGCCGCCCGTCGGGCGTTGGGGCCGTACCGGGCAGGGCGATGGGCAGCCAGGCAGAGGCGCGCAGCGCGGCCTTCAGGCCCTGGCGGGAGGCGAAGTCCCGCAGCACGACGGTCCGCAGGGCATCGACATCGGTGACCGGGACGGCCAGCGGTATAGCCGACCCCAGAACCGCCTCGTAGTCGAGGGGCTTGACCCGTTCCATGATGCGGTCGAAGGAGTACCCAAGGTCCAGGATCGGGCGCCGGCGGAGCGCCCGGGAGAAGTCCACGAACTGCTTGGTCGTAAGGTCGTCGTAGTAGATCGACAGTGGGTACCAGGTCTCCCCGGCGAGAAAGTAGGCCCCGTTGATGCCGCCGGCGGAGCAGCCGTACACCACGTCGAACGCGTTCTTGAAGCCATAGTCCTCAAGCTGGGACAGCATCGCCGCGGAGATTACCCCCCGCATGCCGCCGCCCTCTACGGCAAGGGCTACGGTCGCTCCGTCGTCGCGCTGCCCCGGTAAGCTCCCCGAGTCCCGTCGGGCACGCAAGATCGCTAATACAGGATGCGCCGCATCCCAGTATTCAAGCCCGTTCTTTCCATCGCCGGCCTGCATGGCACCCCCGCAGGATCAGGCCCCTGATCTCCCGTCACCACACGCCGGCTAACACCCTGCCAGACGCGAGGTATCTCCGGGAAGCCCTGGGTGTCGCTGAGATCACCTCACTCTGCGGGATCGGGTTCGTGTACCGAATCTTCTCCGTTCAGCGGTATTTCCTGGGAAGGCAATCCCGCCCTGGCTCACATGACATCGGCTTCGGTCCGGCGCATATCCGCTTCCGTCCGCATGTGCATCGGTGGAAGAGCGGTTCCCTGCTGAAAGCCGGCGAGAAAACCACGCGGTCGCTCCTCGGTTACGAGGCCGGGTTCCATCTTCACTGCCTACCACGTCGAACCTGGCTCGGCATCCTACTGTAACCCGCCACGGGGCGTGGCGGGGATCAGTAACGGCGAGAGTCGAAAACGGCCGGGGTCGGACGGGAACCCCTCCCGTCCGACCCCGGCCGTGTGCTTGTCCGATCCCGGTGAACGTTGGCATCATGCCGCGGCCTTGACCAGCGAGGTGAACGCCGGTTGCGCGTTGGCCGGGGCCGCCGCGCTCGCCGACGGCCCGAGGGCCGGGCTGGGACGGAAGTCGCCGGCACCCCGGTGCTGTCCTCCAGGCGCTGAGCCCCACCAAGGGTGAGGCGGGAAACTCCCGCCGGACCGGAGGTACTGCTGTGATCGTTCGCTTCGCGGGTGGCCCGCTCGCCGGGCGCGAGCTGGAGACCGTCGACGCCCCGTGGGTCGGCGGCTGGCTCACGGTTGGTGACGCCGCCTGGGGCCTGTACGTCCCGGTCCACCGCGACCCGGCGACCGGCACCGTCCTGGCGGAGGCCCGGGTCACCGTACCGCGCCGCTGGTAGTGGCCCGCCCCGCCACCGCAGTGCCGCGCGGTGACGTACGAGACCCAGGGTCCTGCCGGCAGGACCCTGGGTCTCGTACGGCGGTGGGGGAGCGGTCAGAGGTTGTCCCAGTAGCTCTCCCGCTCGGAGGGCGGCCCGAACCGTTCGATGGACCAGCAGGTGCAGTTCCCGCCCTCGTACAGCTCCTTGTCACACTCTACTGCGGTGAGCTTGTCCAGCCGCTGCTTGAGGTTGGAGACCCATACGCCCAGCTTCACGGACACCGTCTCGCCGTCGATCACGATCTCCTCGATGTGGCCGCGCGGCACCGGCCGGTTGGGGCCTTCCCGTTCCACCCACTGCGCCAGGGCCGTAAGGCCCCGCTGGAACGCCTGCTGGGCATTGCTCGGGTCCCTTACCCGGGTGGGCGGCTTCCGGGGCGGGGGGCGGGGCCTCAGGGCCCTTGATGCCCAGCGCGGACAGCCGCTTGCGCTGTTCGGGCATGAGCTGGGCCCAGGTGCCTGGTTCCTGTTGCCGCCACCGCGCGGTTCCGATGTCGTCGCCCTCGAAGGTGACGCCGGGCGCGATGCAGGGCAGGTGGCCGTCGGCGTCGACCAGGTCGGCGAGGATGGGGTAGTGGCGTTGCCAGTTGAGGGGCCAGGGGCAGTTCCAGTCCGGGTCGATCGCGGTCAGCTGCTTCGCGCGCTGCTCCGCCCGCTTCGGGTCCTTCCCGAGGCCGCCCTTGCGCCGGAGGTTGGCCATGTACTGCCCGATGGGCACCTCGGTCCCGTCGGCGGGATCGGTCCATACCGCGTCCTGGCGGGGGGCGAGGTGCCCGGTGGCACGCCGGTAGGACCGGAGCGCGGCGAGCTTGTTCTCCCACGCCTCCTTGCCCGGCTCCCAGACCATCCCGGCCTCCGGCAAGTCGAGCAGCTCCTTGCGGTGGGGGTCGAGTTCGCCGGCGCGCAGCGTCTTGCGCTGCTGGTGCACCCATCGCCCGAGGGGGAAGTCCTTGGTGACGCCGGCCTCGGTCTCGGTGTCGTAGGGGACGGCGTGCAGGCCGGTGATCCCGTTCTCCCTGCGCCAGCGCAGCAGCGCCTCGTAGCCCTCCAGCCAACCAGCGACTCCGGCCGGTAGACCCGGGTCCGCAGGAAGGCGGCGATGGTCGCGGCGTCCCGGGGAGAGGAGAAATGCACCAAGGTCGACTCGGCAGCGGCGTCGGTGTCATCCTGCTTCTGGTTCTGGCCGTAACCCGTGCCGTCGGCCCCGACGATCCGCCCGTCCTCATCCCGCCGGACGTGGACCTTGCGCTTGCCGCTGTTGAGGGCGCGGAAGGTGAGGGCGAACGCCGCTTCCACCCGCCCGCCGGCGAGATGTCCGGCCGCGATGCCGAGCACCAGCAGGGCGCGTTGTTTCGCGTGGCCGGTAGTCAGGGCCTCCACGTCCTCATCCAGCACCCACCCCGGCAGCCCGAGGCGTGCGCCGCAGGTGACACGGCGGGCGGCCACCTTGTCCGGGGAGAAGGAGAAAACCCACGGCCACGGCGGCGGCTCCTGGTCGGCCGTCAGAGCCTGCGCCGCCGTGCGGGAGGCGGTCGGCCTGGTCGGCGCTGCGCCGGTCTCCGGCTGTCGCGTACCCGAGGGATTCGACGCTGGACAGCCATGCGTCGGCGACGGCTGGGCGCTGCTCGCTGAGCACCCGACGGGCGCGGCGGGCGAGGTTCAGCGCTTCCACGCCGTTGCCAGCGCGTGCCTCGAACTGGGCGAGCGTGCCTATCTGGTACGCGGTCAGCAGCGGGTTTTGGGCAGTGCGTGCGGCTTGACGGCCCCGCCGTACCAGGAGCGGGCCGACCCGTGCTCTCCCTTGATCTCACGCGAGCCAGCCCGCGAAGGAGGCGGCCTCGCTGCCCACGGCGGCCAGCCGCGCCCGGTCCGCATCGCCGGTCGCGGTGCGGGTGAAGGACGACCGTTCCGGTCGTGGTCATGGCCCTTGTCTCAGTCCGTGCACCGGGCCACGATTGAGACGCGTGAACCGCTCCAGCGATGAAGGAATCCGTGTAGAAGCGAAGGCCCAAGACAGAGGTATTCCGCGCAACCATCCTGAAAGGGATAAAACGCGGAAATGCCGCCGGGTGGCGCAGGCTCTACGGGCAAGGATGCGAACCCATCCGATGGGGAATAAATGGGAGTTTTGTTCCTTTTAGGACTCTTGCTGGTTTTCACGGGAAATTTGATTTCCCAATCGCCCGAGAGTGCTTCAAGTGGTAGTTCTACTCATTCTGTCGGCGTTGTGCTCATTGTGGTTTCTGTGGTGGGAACCTTGGTGAGCGCGAAGCGCAGATCGGAAGAAGTGCAGCGGTACCGCAGTGCTGGGTGGGTGAGTTGCGTGCGCTGCGGAGGCAGTGGGGAGGTTGTTGAGAACGAATATGCGCAGGACTGCCGTTCCTGCTCTGGCCGGGGCTGGCACCCACCCAACTGATGACGGGTTGCAAAGTGATCGGGTATTTGCTGCTCACACGGCGACGCCGAAGCAGCACCTTAAGCCGCTCCGCCGTATTCGGCCGGCCAAGGCCCCCGAGCCGACCGCCAGCGCCCCGGTGCTGTCCTCCAGGCGCTGGGCCGGCGGCCCACGCGGTTGTACGGCCGTGCCGACAGCGTGAGACCCCCGGGCCCTGCCGGCAGGGCCCGGGGGTCTCACGCTGTGGGGGAGCGGTCAGAGGTTGTTCCAGTAGCTCTCCCGCTCGGAGAGCGGCCCGAACCCCTCGATCATGTCGCAGGTGCAGGTACCGCCCTCATACAGCTCCTTGTCACACTCCTTGTGATGCTTTCGCACCCGCCGCTTCGCCGGGGCCGCCGGTGGCGCGGGCTGCGGGGCGGGCGGCTCGGAGGCGGCCTCGACGGCCGGCACCGTACCCGCCCATGTCATGCCCAGCGCGGCGGGGGCGGCACGCTGCTCCGCGGTGAGCTTGTCCCGCCAGGGCGTGCCACGGGCCCGGCGCGGGTACGAGACCGCGTCCGCGCCCTTGGTGGGTGGCCCCGTGTGCGCTTGGGCACCTCCTCTCACCGGAGCCCCCAAGAGGGTCACTCGTGTGGGCGGTTTGGTGATCCGGGCGTTCCCAGGTGTGGCCGGGCCTGATACGCCTCGGGCCATGACAATCACCCAGGGAAGAGAGCTGCCGGAACGGGGCGACGAGCCGCCCGTGGCGCCGGGGCACAGCCCACTGCTGGGGCATCTCAAGCCCTTGCTCGCCGATCCGCTGGGTCTGCTGGCGGCACTGCCGCACATCGGCGATGTGGTGGAGCTGCGCTTCGGCCGTACGCCGACCTATGTGGTGTGCTCCCCGGAGGCGGCGCAGCAGGTACTCAGGAATGCCGACCACGCCTTCGACAAGGGGGGCACGTTCTACGAGAACATGCGGTCCATCGTCGGCAACGGCATGGCCACCTGCCCTTTGTCCCAGCACAAACGGCTCCGGCTGCTCGCACAGCCCGCCTTCCGGTCCGACCGGATGACCGGCTACGCCCGCGCCATCCAGAAGCCGGTGCACGCCTTCACCGCGGCCTGGTGCCCCGGGCAGACGCTGGACGTGCTGCCCGAGATGCGGTCGCTGGCCACCCGCTCCACCCTCGCGACGATGTTCTGCCGCCGGGAGTTCGACCGCGAGATCGCGGGACTGCGGCAGGCGGTCACCGATTTCGTCAACCACCAGACGATTCTGAGGATGATCGTCCCCGGCCTCAACCGCCTGCCCACTGCGCACAACCGCCGCTACCGCACAAGCGAAGCCAGGCTGCTGCGCTTCCTGGACGAGGAGATCGCCGCCTATCGCAAGGACCACCAAGATCACGGCGACCTGATGTCGATGTTCACCACCTCGCTCGACAGCGACCGGCTCAGCGACCGTGAAGTGCGCGACACGGCCATGACCGTGCTCCTCGGCGGCGTGACCGCGACAGCCGTCGGCCACGCCTGGGCCCTGCACCAGCTCTCCCAGGACGCCGCACTGGACAACGAGGTGGCCAAGGAGGCGCAGGCCGTCGCTCTGCTCGACGAGGGACACCCGGCCGACGAGGTGATGGCTCAGCTGCCCCTCATCCGGGGAGTCGTTGCCGAGGTCCTGCGACGGCGAGCGCCCAGCTGGATCTTCCCCCGCGTGACCGTCAAGGACGTCGTCGTCGGCTCCCGGCGTATCCCGGCCGGCGCTCAAGTGCTGCTGAGCCCTTATGTGCTGCACCACCACCCCGGCCTGTTCCCCGCACCGGAGAACTTCGACCCCCACCGGTGGCAGGGACGCGACCCGCACCGGGCCCCGGGGTGGCTGCCGTTCGGAGCAGGGGCGTCCAAATGCATCGGCTACGAACTCGCCTTCATGGACCTGACCTTCTCTCTCGCCTGGATCACCCGGTCCTGGCGCCTCGAACCCGGCCCCCACCCGGTACGCCCGCGACCGCGACTCCACCTGGAACCGCACGGCCTCACCCTGCGCCTGACCGAACGCAGCCCACACTGACCTGCTGGAATGCGGGACGAGCCCCGGCGTGCTCAAGCGCGTCGCCAGGAACGGCTGGTGGTTCACCGCAACAAACACCCGGAGTCCGTCGCCGAGCACTCCTTCCGGGTTCGATCCTCGACAGCGAGACCCCGGCTGCGGGCGAAAACCTCGCGGTGGTCGGCGAGTTCATCTGCCCGGCGGCCGGCACCGGCACCATCGCCGTCAACGAGAGCGCCCCGTTCCAGAACACTGTCGTGGCCCCCGGCGGACCGCTCCTCACCGAGCATCGCCGTCGAACATGGCCAGGCGGACGAAGTGGTCGGCTGCGTCGAAGGCGCCGCCGGCGGCCAGGTGCTGCTGGGCCTTGCGCCACTCGGCAGGGGTGCCGTGTTCGGCGGTGCGGTCGGGGAAGAGTCGGCAGGCGGCGAGGCTGTAGATGTTGACGGTGCCCTCGACCTGGGCGGGCCAGCTCCAGTGGCTGGGGCGATGGCGGTGGTGGCCGAGTTCGGCCACAGGTCCCAGTTGGTCTTCATCCGGTCCACGCGGTAGATCCCGCCGCCGTCGCCTTCCAGGGGCATGGCGGCGCGGACGGTGGTGGAGTCGGGATTGGCCGCGCGCCGGCTGGTGACGACCATGGGGCGCAGCGGACTGGGTGCGTCGCGCCCGCCGGACTGTCCGTCCAAGCCGCTGATGGCCTCCTGCGCTCCGATGATCTCTTCGTACAGCGCGAGGAGCGCCTCTTGGTCCTCGCCCGGATCGCAGCCTCCGGCAGGAGTGGTCGGGGCACGATTTCTGCCGGTGTAACTTCCTGGTCGCCTCCGGTCGTGACGGGTTGGCTGTATGGCGTCGGGAGGCAGGGCCGAACGTGCCCCCCGCTTCTGTCGAGGAGACAGCCGTGAACAAGATCAGGGCCGCTATTGTCGCGGTCGCCGCCGTGGCGGGCCTCGTTGTGGCCGTACCACCCGTCGCGCAGGCCGTGAACGGCTGCGAGACCGGCGGCCGTGCCTACGTGTGTGAGTTCGGTATCACCGCCAAGAAGCTGCCGGATGGGACTGAGCAGGTCTTCGTGGTGGGCACCGAGCGGGCGGTGTGGACGCGCTGGACCGATTCCGACGGCGACTGGAGCGAGTGGGAGCCGATGGGCGCGGTGGCGGTGAGCGCTGTGGTGATCACGGGCGAGCGGCCCTGGGAGTTCGCCGTCCACGTCGTCATGCCCGACGGCTTCGGGTGGTACCGCCTGCGCAACGTGGACGGCTACTGGACCGACTGGGCCCGCAACCCGGACCCGAAGTAGCCGGTCGCGGGTCCCTACGTCCGGCCGGGGGCGGCCGGCGAGGCGCCACCTTGCCGGCCGGGGCGGGTGACGACGTCATCGAGGCGTCGCCACGCGGACGACCGGACCCGGCGGCCCCTGCCGGCCACACCCACCCCCGCACCTTGCGGCCGATTGCACTCGCCTGCCCGGCGGCCCGGCCCGACACGCCCCGGCTTCACAGGAGACCTTATGCAACGACGTACGTTCCTCACTGGCACCGTGCTGGGCGCCGCCGCGCTCGCCTCCGTCCCGGCCCTGCCGGCCGGCGCGTCGGCGGCCACGGTGACCGTCGGTTCCCTGGCCGACCTCCAGACCAGGATCAACGAGGCGAAGCCCGGAGACCGGATCGTCCTGGCCGACGGCACCTACACCGTCCCCTCCAACACGCCCATCACCATCTCGGGCAAAGCAGGCACCGCCGACGCGCCGATCACCATCGTCGCGCAGTCCCGTGGGGGAGCGGTGCTCCAGGGCGCGAAGAGCTTCGTCCTCGGCAACTCGAGCAACATCACCATCAGCGGGTTCGCCTTCCGGCAGAGCACCACCCTGGAGATCCCGGCGAACTGCCCGGGCATCCGGCTGACCCGCAACGACTTCCGCTTCGCCGACGTCAGCGGACTCGACTGGGTCGTCGTGCGGGGCGACAGTACCAAGATCGACCGCAACCACTTCCACGACAAGACGACCGAGGGCATCTTCCTCGTCGTCGACGGCCCGGGCTCCACCGCCATGGCCCAGAAGCCGCACATCCTCAAGAACTACTTCTCGGACCACGCCTACGCCGGGGACAACGGCGGCGAACCCGTCCGGCTCGGGGTCAGCAGCCGCGCACTGTCCAGTGCCAACGCCGTCGTGGAGTACAACCTGTTCGAGCGGTGCAACGGCGACCCCGAGGCCGTTTCCGTGAAGTCGTCCGGCAACACAATCCGGTACAACACATTGCGCAACAGCCGGGGCGGCATCGTGCTGCGGCACGGCAACCAGTCCACGGTGGAGGCCAACTACCTGCTCGACGGCACCGACGGCGTACGCCTCTACGGCAACGACCACACGGTGGTCAACAACTACTTCGCCGGCCTGTCGGGCCGCGCCCTCGTGATCGGCAGCGGCACCACACGCGACCACCACTCGGGCGAGACAACCGAGGAGCGGCGCGGCAACGACGCGTGCGACCGGGCGGTCATCGCGCACAACACCTTCATCGGCAACGCCAGGCCGATCTCGGGCGAGGAGCGGACCTACGCGCCGCAGGACGCGGTCGTCGCCGACAACCTCCTGGTCGGCAGCACCGGCAGCCTGGTCGCCATGGGCGAGACCAGCGGCTTCCTCTGGCAGGGCAACATCCTGTGGGGCGCGGCGGCCAACGGCAACATCCCCTCCAAGGGATACCGCCGCATCGACCCCCTCCTGCGCCAGGAGCCCGACGGGGTGTCCCGGCTGTCGGCGGGCAGCCCCGCGATCGACACGGCTACGCTCGCCACCCTGACCCTGGTCGACGACATCGACGGCCACCCGCGCGGCAGCGCCCGTGACGTCGGCGCCGACGAGTACTCGGTCCAGGCCCCACTGCGCCGTCCCCTGACCGTGTCCGACGTGGGCCCGAACGCATCGTGAACGACCCCGCCGACGGGCCCCCGCTCCGGCGTGGGCCCGTCGGCGCGACCCGGGACCACCCTCCTGGACCCGCCGCCCCGGCGTCCTGCGCCCGGTGACCCACCAGCCGGGCGCCCCGGCCCGGGCTCACCTCGGGTGGTGGCCCGGGCACCGCCGAGGCGATCCCTGTGACGCGAGCAACGCCGACTGGGCGGCACAGATCGCCGTGCACGCGCCTCGGTGATCTACAGGCGGACGATGATCAGCGCGATGTCATCGAGGCCGCCGTCGGCGACGCCGAGGTCGGTGAGCAGGGTGTCGGCCAGGGCCTCGGGAGCGAGGTGGGCGTGGCGGGGCGAGGGTGTCGGTGAGGCGGTGCAGGCCGACGTCGATGTCCTAGCCGCGGCGTTCGACCAGTCCGTCGACGACGACGCCTCCACCGTCACCCACTCCACCGGCGCCGACAACGGCGACGAGGGCACCACGGGCGTCGACGGAGCAGGCGAGTACTGGACGGTCGTCACCGGCAACGGAACCAAGTACGTTTTCGGCCTGAACAAACTCGACGGCGCCGGCACCGACGACCGCACCAACTCCGTATGGACGGTACCGGTCTTCGGCGACGACCAGGGCGAGCCCGGCTACAGCGCCGGCGACTCCTTCGCCGGGCGTGCCAAGAACCAGGCCTGGCGCTGGAACCTCGACTACATCGAGGACACCCACGGCAACGCCTCGTCCTACTGGTACACCGCCGAGCACAACAACTACGACAAACTCGGCGACGACACCACCGGCACCGACTACATCCGCGGCGGCTACCTCAAGGAGATCCGCTACGGCCAGCGCGCCGGCAAGCTGTTCTCCGCTTCCCCGGCTGCCTCCGACAAAATCGTCTTCGACTACGCCGAGCGGTGCCTGGCCACGGGCACCGGCTGCGACTCACTGACGAAGGACACCCGCGACAACTGGCCGGACGTCCCCTTCGACGCCCTGTGCAAGGACGGCGACAAGTGCACCGGCAATGTCGGCCCGTCCTTCTTCACCCGCAAGCGGCTGACGACGATCACCACCTACGCCTGGAACGCCAAGGCGGCCACCCCCGGCTACGAGCCGGTGGACGTCTGGGCGCTCAAGCACCTCTACCTCGACCCCGGCGACACCGGTGACTCCACCGACCAGTCGCTCTGGCTCGACGAGATCAGGCACACCGGCAAGCGCGGCACCGACCTCTCCCTCGACCCGGTCAAGTTCGACCACGTGATGCTGCCCAACCGGGTCGACGGCACGGCGGACGACATCCTGCCCCTGAGCAAGCCCCGCCTGAAGGCCGTCACCTCCGAGACCGGCGCCCAGACCATCGTCACCTACCTGGACGCCGACTGCACCGCGGCCGGCACCAAGCCCAAGCTGGACGAGAACACCCGGCGCTGCTACCCGGTGTACTGGTCGCCCAACGGGGAGAAGGACCCCCGGCTCGACTGGTTCCAGAAGTACCCGGTCGGCTCCGTGTCCACCACCGACCCCCACGGCGGCTCCGAAGCCGTACAGCACAGCTACCAGTACACCGGCGGCGGCGCCTGGCACTACGACGAGGACCCGATGACGCCCGCCAAGGAGCGCACCTGGTCCATCTGGCGCGGCTACCAGCAGGTCACCCACCTCACCGGCCTCTCCGGGCACACCCAGAGCAAACAGACCAGCGTCTACCTGCGCGGCATGAACGGCGACCGCGTCCTCGGCTCCGACGGCAAGACCCCGGACCCGGACAAGCGCAAGACCGTCACCGTCACCGGTATCAAGGCCGGCCAGATCACCGACGCCGAGCAGTACGCGGGCTTCACCCGCGAAGCGGTCACCTACGACGGCACCGAGGAAGTCGGCGGCACCGTCAACGACCCCTGGTCCAAGCGGACGGCGACCCAGCACAAGTCCTACGCCGACACCGAGGCGTACTACGTACGCACCGCCGCCACCCACACCCGCACCCGCATCACCAGCAAACTCACCCCCTACGACCGCGTCACCACCGTCAAAACCGCCTACGACGACTACGGCATGGCCACCACCGTCGAGGACCAGGGCGACGACGCGGTCACCGGCGACGAGAAGTGCACCCGCACCTGGTACGCCCGCAACGACGACAAGGGCATCAACTCCCTCGTCTCCCGCAGCCGCACCGTCGCCGCCACCTGCGCCACCGCCGACACGGCCCTCGACCTGCCCGCCGACTCCACCCGGCCCGGCGACATCATCGCCGACACCGCCATCATCTACGACGACCCCACCGCCACCGCCTGGTCACCGTCCCAAAAGCCGCTCAAGGGCGAGGTGACCTGGACCGGACGCGCCAAGGGCTACGCCAGTGACGACGCCCCCGCCTGGCAGAAACTCTCCCGGACGACGTACGACGACCTCGGGCGCGTCAAGACCGTCACCGACACCAACGACCTGCTGGTCGCCTCGACCACCTACGACCCGGCCGACTCCGGCCCGCTGACCTCTACAACGGTCGAGGACGCCAAAACCTACAAGACGACCCAGAACCTGGACTTCGCGACCGGCGCAGCGCTGAAGGTCACCGACCCGAACGGTAAGGTCACCGAGAGCGAATACGACAGCCTCGGCCGCATCACCAAACTCTGGCTCCCCAACCGGCTCACAGTCCTGAGCAAGACCCCTAACTACGTCTACAACTACCACGTCACCAGCACGGACATGCCGTGGGTGTCCACCGGCACCATCAAGCACGACGGCTCCGGATACAACACCGTCTACGAGTTCTACGACTCCCTGCTGCGCACCCGCCAGATCCAGGCCCCCACTCCGCAGGGCGGCCGGCTCGTCTCCCTGACCGAGTACGACGCGCGTGGTCTCGCGGTCAGCCAGCAGTCCGACATCTGGGACAGCACCGCCCTGCCCGGCTCCACTGCCGTGGAGGTCTCCGGAGGCCAGGCACCCCTCCAGACGGACACCACCTACGACGGGGCAGCCCGGCCGAAGAAGGCGGAGACGAAGATCCACGGCGTCACCCGCTGGACCACCGACACCACCTACACCGGTGACACCGTCGCCACCACCGCCCCGACGGGCGGCCAGGCCACCGCCGTGACCACCAACGCCCTCGGCCAGACCACCCAGCGCCGCGAGTACGCCGGCCCCACACCGACCGGCACCAACTTCACCACGACCGACTACACCTACACCCCCGCCGGACAGCAGAAGACGGTCACCGGCCCCGACCAGAGCAAGTGGTCCTACACCTATGACCTCTTCGGCCGCCAGGTCACGGCCACCGACCCCGACAAGGGCAAGGCGGCGACGGAGTACAACGACCTGGACCAGGTTGTCAGCACCACCCCCAACGACGACGCGTCCAGGAAACTCCTCTACGAGTACGACCAGCTCGGCCGCAAGACCGGCATGTGGCAGAAGGACAAGACCGACGCCAATAAACTCGCCGCCTGGAGCTTCGACCAGCTTGCCAAGGGCCAGCAGGACACCGCCACCCGCTACGACGGCGGCGTGAGCGGCAAGGCCTACACCGACAAGGTCACCGCCTACGACGCGATGTACCACGTCACCGCCCACCAGCTGCTCCTGCCCGACAGCGAGCCCCTGGTCTCCGGCGGCTACGTCAAGAACACGCTGTCGTTCACCACGGGCTACAACCTTGGCGGCTCGATCAGCCAGTACTCCGCCCCGGCTGTCGGCGGCCTGCCCTCCGAAGGCGTCTCTTACACCTTCAACGCCCTCGGACAGCAGGTCACCGCCAAGGGCACCACCGGCTACCTGCACGGCGCCGCCTTCTCCCCGCAGGGCGACCTGCGCCAGCTCACCCTGGGCATGGACGGAACGTCCTCGGCGAAGAAGGCCTACCTCAACTGGGACTACGAGGAAGGCACCCGCCGCCTCACCCGCTCCTACGTCACCGACGACGTGCACGGCTACATGCCGCAGGAGCTGAAGTTCACCCAGGACGACGCCGGCAACGTCACCTCGATCACCGACGCCACCACCCTGGGCGGCACGGCCAAGCCCGACAACCAGTGCTTCACCTACGACGGCAACCGCCGCCTGACCGAAGCCTGGACCCCCAAGACCGCCGACTGCGCGGCATCCGGCCGCACAGTGGCCAACCTCGACGGCGCCGCCCCCTACTGGACGTCGTACACCTACACCGACGCCGGCCAGCGCAAGACCGAGACCCAGCACACCACCACCGGCGACAAGACCACCACCTACACGTACAACGACACCGCCGACACCAAGCCCCACACCCTCGACAAGACCACCGGCACCCGCACCGCCACCTACACCTACGACGCCGCCGGCAACACCACCTCCCGCCCCGGCCCCACGGCCCAGCAGACACTGACCTGGAACATCGAAGGCGACCTCACCAAACTCACCGAGGGAACCAAGGAAACCGGCTACCTCTACGACGCGAACGGCGAGTTGCTGATCCGCCGCGCCAAGGGCGACGGCGAGACCATTCTCTACCTGGGCGCCGGCACGGAACTCCACGTCACCACCAAGGGCACCACGAAGACCACCTCGGCGACCCGCTACTACACGGCCAACGGCCAGACCATCGCCGTCCGCACCGCCACCACCGGCGTCACCGGCACCAAGCTCAGCTTCCTGGCCGCCGACCACCACGGCACCTCCAGCAGCGCCCTGGAAGCCGGCACCTACGCACTCACCAAGCGCTACAGCACCCCCTTCGGCGCCCCCCGCGGCACCAAACCCACCACCTGGCCCGACGACAAAGCCTTCCTCGGCAAACCCGCCGACGACACCACCAACCTCACCCACATCGGCGCCCGCGAATACGACCCCACCACCGGCCAGTTCATCAGCGTCGACCCCATGCTGGTCCTCGACCAGCACCAGTCACTCAACGGCTACGCCTACGCCAACAACACCCCCGTCACCATGTCCGACCCGTCCGGCATGTGCATGGCCGATGCCTGCGGCGTAGGTGTACCCAAGGGCCGCGTGGTATTCGACGACGACAAGCCAGGCGAAATCATCACAGACGGTCCCGTCAACCCCGGCGGTCCGGTCAAGCCCGGCCAACCCGATTCAGGCAGCTGCCACCGCGGTAGCTGCGGCCCAGTCAAATACAACAAGACCGGAACCTCGCACACCAAAAGCAACGGTCATACGGCAAGTGGTAGCGGTTTGGGCATGGTATGTACGGGAACCGGCCTCCTGGCCTATTGTCGTGGTGCATCAGACCCGGGGCCCGGTGACTCGAGCTCGAACCTCGGCAACTACATATCCAGCCTCGTGAACAACGGCGACTTCTGGTCGGGGCTCGGGCAAACCATCCTCGGAGGGTTCAGCACAGGCGGCGGAGTCGTCCTTGGCGCCTCGGGCGTAGTCGAGTGCGGCACCGCAGTGCTGTGCGAAGTAGGAGTCCCCTCGATCGCCGGCGGCGCCGGAGCCATCGTCTTCGGCAAGAAGATGATCGACTCAGGCTCAGACAAACTAGGCCAAGCCTTCCGTGAAGCTGACGGTGAAAGTGGTGGAAGAGCAGCCCAGGTGTACGGTGACGAATATGAAGTCTTCCTCCAGGAAAAGCTGGGAGGTGGTGGAGGCTTCTCCGAAAAAGGTCGGCAATTCGACGGCGCATACGTCGACCCTGTCAGCGGAAAGGGGACCTGGTATGAAGCAAAATCAGGGAACTTTTTCGAAAGTACATTGAAAGATCCGAAGAGGCTGGCGAAATTCTATTCGACCGAAGGGCAGAAGGCAGGTATAGCATCGGAGAGGGGTGTAGAATACAAGCTAATTTCCGAGAATCCCATACCGGCACCCGTAGAGAAGTGGCTTGGCAAGAAGGGGATACCCTGGGAAGTGATTTCCAGGTGACGAGAGTAGGAAGTGGCTCGCGATGAGCAGGACTGTCGATATCGATCTTACTTTTGCGCGAGCGGTCAACGTTTCCGCCTTCGTCCAGCTTCTTTTGGAATCTGGAATGCGGGCGTCGTGTAATGGTGAAATCTCGTATCTTATCGACGACGACGGGATGTTCGAGTGGAATAAGGGGGCCCCTTCTGAAGTCGAAGGTATCCTCTCGGCAATGGGGCATGAGCGGGTGTCTGATTGCACTGTTGGTATAACGCTCTACTTCCCTGACTCGTCGAGCGGGGCTGACTTCCTATTTCATCCGGATAGGGAATCTGTCTCCTGTGTCATCGCTGTAAATCCCAAGCTTCTAGAAGGCAGTGTATTCTGTGATATTGGATGGTATGCGGCTAGGCTGATCCCCTGGCTGGAGCCGCTCCATCTGATTGGAGTGGAAACAAGAGATACAAGATAGGGATTGCCGCCGCAGTAGTTCAGCATGCAGGTGGGCCACCGACTGGCAACCCTCTTCGTTGGCACTCCGGACAATATGCGGTGTGTCTGTGGTTTTCGCTGTGCTCAAGGTGGCTTGAGCAGTGGGTACACCTGTGGGCCAACGAGGCCATTCTTTCGACTGCAGCAGGCATCGGCATCGGGATCGGAACTGACTCCGGTGGCGAGAATGGCGTTAGGACACGCGGAGTAAACGACTCGGCTGGCCGCCTCTTCGGCCGGCCGGGTCGCGCACCCTGTCTATCCGCCCAGGAAGCGCCGGAGGATGTCGTTTTCTTGTCGGCGTTGGCCGGTTGGCTGGTGCGTGGTGGCACGGCTTTGAGCTCGTAACACGATCATGAGCGGGCCTTCTTGAGACGTCTCCAGCAGATGAGGCCGCAGGCCAGGGAGACGAAGGCGTCGTGCAGGTCGAGGCGTCTTTCCCAGCGAACGGCCAGGCGCTTGAAGTGGTGCAGGAGCGAGAAGGTCTGCTCAACGACGTAGCGGAGCTTGCCCAGGCCCTTGATGTTCGGGGCACCCTTGCGGGAGATCACCGGCAAAATGCGGCGCCGGCGCAGCTCACGCCGGTTGGGGTTGCTGTCGTAGCCCTTGTCGCCCAGTAGCGCGTCGGGGCGCCTGCGCGGACGGCCCGGTTTCCCGGCGACGGGCGGGATGCCGTCGACCAAGGCCAGGGTCTGGGTGACGTCGTTGACGTTGGCCGCGGTGGTGATGACCTTGAACGGGGTGCCCTTCCCGTCGCAGATCAGGTGGTGTTTACTGCCCGTCTTCCCGCGGTCGACCGGCGACGGGCCGGTTGCCGCGCCCCCTTTTTTGCGCGGATGTGGGAGGCATCCACGCATGCCCGGGTCCAGTCCAGGGCGTCGGCCGCATGGAGTTCGGCGAGCAGGATGCGGTGCAGTTGGTCGAAGACGCCGGCCTCGTGCCACCGGCCCAGCCGACGCCAGCAGGTCTGCCCCGATCCGAAGCTCAGCTCCGGCGGCAGCAGTTGCCAGCTGATGTCGTTGTAGAGCACGTACAGGATGCCCTGCAGGCACCGCCGGTCATCGACCGGCTTCGGGCCGGGCGCCTTCTGCGGCCAGGGCGGCAGCAACGGCTCGATCAATGCCCACAGTTCATCCTCCACGATCCACGGCCGACTCCCCACACCTCACGAACGGTGGAATCGTCGTACCAGTCACGCTCCACCAGCACACATTCACAAGATCGTGTTACGAGCTCATAGCGATGAGTGATGCGCGACTGAGGTGCGTGAGGTGCGTGAAAGAGGGAACCGTCGATGGCGGGAGACGCGTATATGCCCCTAATTTCTTGGAAGTAACTCTCATTTTGTGTGCTTGTAGGGGTGAAGTAAGGGCATTCGGTGGCCAGGAGGTTGATAACGATGGTTCCCCTGCTTCTGGTTCTTCTGCTGGCTCTGATCCTCTTCGGTGCAGGCTTCGCCCTGAAGGCACTGTGGTGGATCGCGGTGATCGTGCTCGTCGTGTGGCTGCTCGGCTTTGTCGTCCGCTCCGCGGACAGTGGCGGCCGCAAGGGCCGCTGGTACCGCTGGTAGACGAAAAGCACCCGGTGTGAAGAGCACGCCGCGCGCGAGCAATGAGTGGGCCCGGCCGACACGGCCGGGCCCACTGGCGTTAAAGACAAGCTTCCTTGCAGCCGTTGGGAGGGATGGGGCTTGTCGGACGCACCGCAGGGTACATAAATCATGCACCGGCCCCGCAGACTCAGCAGTGGAACCCTGCTCCTCCTGTCTGCGGGGCCGGTGCGCATCCGCCTGTCGACCTGAGCCGCGCTGAGCTGAGGATGGGCTGATCGTCGCGGTCCTCAGGCACTACGAGTCCAGAGCCACGGAATCGAGGCCGCTGCTCCACGCGCACGCGATCGTGTCGATCCGCGCCCGGCGGCCCCACGACGGGAAGTGGGGCAACCTGTCCGCGGACTCGCTGATGACCCACATCGTCGCCGCCGACTGCCTCTACACCCTGTACTTCATGGAGGAGGTGACAGCCAGGCTCGGGTGGGCGTGGGAGCCGCGCGAAGTGACGCCGGGCCTCCGGCCCGTCATGGACATCGCCGGGATCGACCGGCGGCTGATCGGCTGGCAGTCGACCCGCCGCCAGCAGATCGAGGACGCGCTGCCCGTCCTGACCGACGAGTACGAGGAGAAGCACGGGCACGCGCCGGGGGAGCGGGCCTCCTACGCACTTGCATGCCAGGCAGCCGACCAGACCCGCCCGCCCAAACGTACGGAACTGCTGTCGCTGACCGAGCTGCGCAAGCGGTGGCGCACCTCGGCGATCCGGGCGTTCGGCGCCTGCACCGTCTACCGGCTCGCCGAGCGGGCGCGGCACGGCTTG
>NZ_JACBWZ010000280.1 GCF_013870595.1 Streptomyces sp. WELS2
CACGCTTGGCCAGGTGCCGGCGTGGAGCGGGCCGGCCCTCGTTGTCTCACCGGACCGCCCCTGGCATCTCACCGGGCCGGCCCCCGACGCCTCACCCGCCCGCCCCTGACGCCTCGTCGAACCGGCCAACCCGCCCCCCGCCCCGCCCCATACGCACCCAACCCCCCGACGATCACCTGTCGAATCCCTTGACGATCGTCCTCTCGGCGGATTAACTCACGTCCTAAATTAAGTCATGAGTGCAACCCCCGAAGGGACACCGGGACGCATGCGCAGCATCCGAGCCGCGGCCGTAGGCGCCGTCACCCTGTCACTCGCCCTCGCGGCCACGGCCTGCGGAGGCGGATCGGCCGTCGGCGGCGGGTCCAACGACTCGCCGAAGACGCTGACGTACTGGGCGTCCAATCAGGGGGCCAGCATCGAGGCGGACAAGAAGGTGCTCCGGCCGGAGCTGGACAAGTTCGAGCAGCGGACCGGGATCAAGGTCGAGCTGGAGGTCGTGCCCTGGTCGGACCTGCTCAACCGGATCCTGACCGCCACCACGTCGGGCCAGGGCCCGGACGTGCTGAACATCGGCAACACCTGGAGCGCCTCCCTCCAGGCGACCGGCGCGCTGCTGCCCTGGGACGAGAAGAACTTCGCCGCGATCGGCGGCCGGGACCGGTTCGCCGAGACCGCGCTCGGCTCGACCGGTGCCCAGGGCAAGGACCCGGCCGCGGTCCCGCTGTACTCGATGGCGTACGCCCTCTACTACAACAAGAAGATCTTCGCGGAGGCCGGCATCTCCAAGCCCCCGGCCACCTGGGCCGAACTGGTCGAGGACGGCAAGAAGATCAAGGCCGAGGGCAAGTCCCCGCTGGGCGCCGAGGGTTCGAACCTGTCGGAGAACATCCACCACGTCTTCGTCTTCGCCAAGCAGCACGGCGCCGACTTCTTCACCGCCGACGGAAAGCCCGACTTCACCAACCCCAAGGTGGTCGACGCGGTCAAGGGCTACGTCGATCTGATGGCCAAGGACAAGGTCATCCCGGCCGGCGACGCCGAGTACGCGCAGAACCAGTCCGTCAGCGACTTCGCCAAGGGCAAGCAGGCGATGCTGCTGTGGCAGACCGCCTCCGCCAACCTCGAGTCCCAGGGAATGAGCGAGGATTCCTACGGCATCGCGCCCGTGCCGGTGGTCTCCGGTGCGCCCGGCGGCGGCACCCAGGTCAACTCGCCGGTCATGGGCATCAACATGGCCGTCTTCAAGAACACCGACAACCTCGACGGCGCCAAGCAGTTCGTGAAGTTCATGACGTCCGACGAGGAGCAGAAGATCCTCAACAAGGCCTACAGCGCCATCCCACCGGTCAAGTCCGCTCAGGCGGACCCCGCGTTCGCCGCCCCGGACACCGCCGTTCTGAAGAACACCCTCGCCACCAGCGCCGCCGCGCTGCCGCAGGTGCCGTCCGAGTCGCAGTTCGAGACGACGGTCGGTACGGCCGTCAAGGAACTGTTCGCCGACGCCGCCGCCGGGCGGCCGGTGACCGCCGGCTCGGTGGCGGCCAAGCTGCGCAAGGCCCAGCAGCAGATGCCGGCGGCGTGAGCCCGACGATGACCACCACCGCCTTCAAGGAGCCGGTGCGCCGGGCCCCGTCCGAAGTGGCGGCGCGCGCACCCCGCCGCCCCGGACGGCTGCGCCGCCTCTCGCTGCCGTACCTGCTGCTCCTGCCCGCCCTGCTGCTCGAACTCCTCGTCCACCTGGTGCCGATGGTCATCGGCGTCGTGATGAGCTTCAAGGAGCTCACCCAGTTCTACATCCGCGACTGGGGCACCGCCCCCTGGTCCGGCCTCGGCAACTACCGGGTGTCGGTGGACTTCGACGCCCCCGTGGGCGAGGCCCTGCTGCACTCCTTCCTCGTCACCGTCGGCTTCACCCTGCTGTCGGTCGGCCTGTGCTGGCTGATCGGCACCGCCGCCGCGGTCTTCATGCAGGACACCTTCCGCGGACGCGGGCTGCTGCGCGCCCTGTTCCTGGTGCCGTACGCGCTGCCCGTCTACACCGCCGTCATCACCTGGGCGTTCATGTTCCAGCACGACAACGGCCTGGTGAACCACGTCCTGCACGACCAGCTGCACCTCACCGGCAAGCCCTCCTTCTGGCTCATCGGCGACAACAGCTTCTACGCCCTGCTGACCGTATCGGTATGGAAGGGCTGGCCGTTCGCCTTCCTCATCGTGACCGCCGGGCTGCAGAACATCCCCGGGGAGCTGTACGAGGCCGCCGCGCTGGACGGCGCCGGGACGTGGCAGCGGATCCGCCGCATCACCCTGCCCTCGCTGCGCCCCGTGAACCAGGTCCTCGTCCTGGTGCTGTTCCTGTGGACGTTCAACGACTTCAACACGCCGTACGTGCTGTTCGGGAAGTCCGCGCCCGAGGCCGCCGACCTCGTCTCCGTCCACATCTACCAGTCCTCCTTCGTCACCTGGAACTTCGGCACCGGCTCCGCCATGTCCGTCCTGCTGCTGCTCTTCCTGCTCGTCGTCACGGGCGGCTATCTGCTGCTCACCTCGCGCGGACGGAGGGCCGCCGATGTCTAGCACCCGCACGTCCGTCACGCCCGTGACTCCCGTCCGCTCGCCCATGGCACCGGCGCGTTCGTTCCTGTGGTTCCGGCGGGTCTTCCTCACCCTGCTCGCCGGGTTCGTGCTGGTCCCGGTGTACGTGATGGTCTCCAGTTCGCTGAAGCCGCTCGCGGACGTCTCCGGCAAGTTCCGCTGGCTGCCCAGCGGGCTGACCGTCCGCCCGTACATCGACATCTGGTCGACGGTCCCGCTCGCGCGGTACTTCGTGAACTCGCTGATCGTGGCGGGTGCGGCGACCCTCTGCTCGGTCGTCATCGCCGTGTTCGCGGCCTACGCCGTCAGCCGCTACGACTTCCGCGGCAAACGCGTCTTCACGGTGACCGTGCTGTCGACGCAGATGTTCCCCGGCATCCTCTTCCTGCTCCCGCTGTTCCTGCTCTACGTCAACATCGGCAACGCCACCGGCATCGCCCTGTTCGGCTCGCGCGGCGGGCTGATCCTGACCTATCTCACCTTCTCGCTGCCGTTCTCCATCTGGATGCTGATCGGGTACTTCGACTCGGTGCCGCGCGACCTGGACGAGGCGGCACTCGTGGACGGCTGCGGCCCGCTGAAGGCGCTGCTGCGGATCGTCGTGCCGGCCGCGATCCCCGGCATCGTCGCAGTGGCCGTCTACGCCTTCATGACCGCCTGGGGCGAGGTGCTGTTCGCGTCGGTCATGACCAACGACACCACCCGCACCCTCGCGGTCGGCCTCCAGGCCTACTCCACCCTCAACGACGTCTACTGGAACCAGATCATGGCCGCCTCGCTGGTCGTCAGCGTGCCCGTGGTGGCCGGGTTCCTGCTGCTCCAGCGCTATCTCGTCGCGGGCCTGACGGCGGGCGCCGTCAAGTGACCACCACCCCTGATCCCGAAGGGACTTCCGTGTCCGAACCCATCGACCTCGCCGCCTTCCCGCCCGACTTCCTGTGGGGCACGGCCACCGCGGCGTACCAGATCGAGGGAGCCGTGGCCGAGGACGGCCGTTCACCCTCGATCTGGGACACCTTCTCGCACACCCCGGGGAAGATCGCAGGCGGCGACAACGGCGATGTCGCCTGCGACCACTACCACCGCTGGCGCGAGGACATCGGCCTGATGCGGCGGCTCGGCGTCAACGCCTATCGGTTCTCCGTGGCCTGGCCCCGGGTGATCCCCGGCGGCACCGGCCCGGTGAACGCCAAGGGACTCGCGTTCTACGACGAGTTGGTGGACGCGCTGCTGGAGGCGGGCATCACCCCGTCCGTCACCCTCTACCACTGGGACCTGCCCCAGGTGCTCCAGGACCGCGGCGGCTGGCCGGAGCGCGACACCGCGCGGGCCTTCGCCGAGTACGCCTCCGTCGTCGCCGGCCGCCTCGGTGACCGCGTCGGGCTGTGGACCACCCTCAACGAGCCCTCCTGCTCGGCCTGGATCGGCCACCTGGAAGGCACGATGGCGCCCGGCTGGACGGACCTCGCCGCCGCCGTGCGCGCCTCCTGCCATCTGCTCCTCGGCCACGGCCTGGCCACCCAGGCGATCCGCGCCGCCGCCCCCGGCGCCCGGGTCGGGATCGTCAACAACCTCTCCACCGTGCACCCGGCCACCGACCGCCCCGAGGACCTGGCGGCGGCCCGCCGGCTCGACGGCCATGTCAACCGCTGGTGGCTCGACCCCGTGCACGGCCGCGGCTTCCCCGCCGACATGGTGGACACCTACGGCGTCGAACTGCCTCTGAAGGACGAAGACTTGGCGGTCATCGCGGCCCCGCTCGACTGGCTCGGCCTGAACTACTACTTCCCGCAGTACGTCGCCGACGACCCCGGGGGACCGGCGCCGTACGCCCGTTCCGTCCGGCGCGAGGGCGTCCCGCGCACCGGCATGGACTGGGAGATCGACGCCGCCGGCATCGAGACGCTGCTGCTCCGGCTCACCGGGGAGTACGGCGCCCGCGCCCTGTACGTCACCGAGAACGGCTCCGCGTTCCCGGACGTCGTACGTCCCGACGGCAGCGTGGCGGACCCCGAACGGCAGGACTACCTGGAGCGCCACCTCGCGGCCTGCGCCGCCGCGGTCCGCCGGGGCGCCCCGCTGGCCGGCTACTTCGCCTGGTCCCTGCTGGACAACTTCGAGTGGGCGTACGGCTACGACAAGCGGTTCGGGCTGGTCCACGTCGACTACCGCACCCAGGTCCGCACCATCAAGGGCAGCGGCCGGCGGTACGCGGACCTCGTCCGCGCCCACCGCGGCCTGACCCGCCGGGCCGCCTGATCCTCCGGGCCGTCTGAGCCCGGCCCGGACGGCCGGTGGACACGGCAGGGGAGTCCGTGTCCACCGGCGCACACCTCCCCATGTGTGTCATGAGCACAACAAAGTGCCTCGGAACGACAGAGTGCACCTCCACCCCACAAGGAGAGCCGCATGCGATCCCGCACATTGCTCGCCGCCCTCGCCACCACCGCCCTGCTGTCCTCGGGCCCGCTGCTGGCCGCCCCCGCCCCCGCCCTCGCCGCCCCGGCCGCCGTCGGCTGGGACACCGACCGGGCGGCCGTCGCCTACGCGCTGAACCCGGCCGCCGTCACCGCCTCCGGCAGCGAGAACGCCGGCACCGGCCCCGGCCTGGCCTTCGACGGCAACGCGGCCACCCGCTGGTCCAGCGACTTCGCCGACGACGCCTGGATCCGCGTCGACCTCGGCGCCGTGCTCCGGGTCGACCGCGTCACCCTCGACTGGGAGGCCGCCTACGGCAAGCGCTACGTCCTGGAGGTCTCGAAGAACGGCACGGACTGGACGCCGTTCTACACCGAGACCGCCGGCACCGGCGGCTCGGTCACCGCGTACACCCACCCCCAGGAGGTCACCGGCCGCTACATCCGGCTGCGCGGCCTGGAACGCGCCACCCCCTACGGCTACTCGCTGTGGAGCTTCGAGGTCTACGGCGGCGAACCGGCCCCGGCCTCCACCACCCGCACCAACCTCGCCCTCCACCACCCGGCGTACGCCGACTACTACCAGGACGCGGCCCATTCACCGGCGTTCATCACCGACGGCGGCCGGCCCGCGGACCTCAAGGGCGACGCCAGCCGCTGGTCCAGCGACTGGAACACGGACCGCTGGGTGTCGGTGGACCTCGGCGCACAGTCCACCATCGACACGGTGGACCTCTACTGGGAGTCGGCCTACGCCGTCGACTACCTCCTCCAGGTCTCCGACGACAACCGCACCTGGCGCACGGTCTACGAGCCCTCGGCCGCGGACGTCGCCGCCCGCCGCGCCGACGTCGAGTCACCGTCCGACGCGGCCGGTCTGCACGACTCGGTCCGGCTGCCCGCACCCGTGACGGGCCGCTACGTCCGCATGCTCGGCAAGGAGCGCCGCTCCTTCTACAACCCGGCCCCCGCCACCGCCCAGTTCGGCTACTCGCTCTACGAGTTCGAGGTCTGGGGCACGGGTGGCAGCGCGTCCGCCGCGTACCCGGCGCTCCCGGCCGACCCGCCGAGCGGCTACCACACCGCCTTCTTCGACGACTTCACCGGCACCGCCCTGGACCGCTCCAAGTGGCGGGTGGTGCGCACCGGCACCGAGATGGGCCCGGTCAACGGCGAGGCCCAGGCGTACGTCGACTCGCCCGACAACATCAGCGTCGGCGACGGCAGCCTCCTCCTCAAGGCCAGGTACTGCAAGGGCTGCACCCGGGCGGGCGGCGGGACCTACGACTTCACCTCCGGCCGCGTCGACACCCACACCCACCTCGACTTCACCTACGGCAAGGTCAGCGCGCGGATGAAGCTGCCGGTCGGCGACGGGTTCTGGCCGGCCTTCTGGCTGCTCGGCAGCGACGTCGACGACCCCTCGGTGTCCTGGCCGGCCTCCGGCGAGACCGACATCATGGAGAACATCGGCTACCCGGACTGGACCAGCTCCGCCCTGCACGGCCCCGGCTACTCGGCGGACGGCAACATCGGCGCCCGCCAGACCTACCCCGGCGGCGGCACGGCCGGCCAGTGGCACACCTACGCGGTCGAATGGACCCCGACGGCGCTGCGGTTCTTCGTGGACGACCGCCTGGTCCAGGAGACGACCCGGAACAAGCTGGAGTCCACCCGGGGCCAGTGGGTCTTCGACCACCACCAGTACCTCGTCCTGAACCTCGCCCTCGGCGGCGCCTACCCGGCCGGCTGGAACAAGGTCACCGCGCCCTACTGGGGGCTGCCCCAGTCCAGTGTCGACAAGATCGCCTCCGGGGGAGTGCGGGCCGAGATCGACTGGGTGCGCGTCGAGCAGAAGGGCTGACCCGGCGACCCCGCCCCACGCCCGTGTCCCTCCCCTCGGGCCGGCGTTACGGTGGGCCGGAGCACCGTGGCGTGAGGGGAGCGAGGGCAAGTGGCAGGGCCGGACCCGCAGAAGGAGTACCAGCGCAGGGTCGCGCGGATGGAGTCCCGGACGCGCGGGCTGATGCTCGGGCTCGCCCTCGGCGACACGCTGGGCGCGGTCCGGGGACGGGCGCCGGCCGCCGGACCACTGCGGGCCGGGACCGGCACCCAGCTGGCCTGCTTCACCACCGAGGGCCTGATCCGCGCCATGGTGCGCGGGCAGCACAAGGGCGTCTGCCACCCGCCGGGCGTCGTCCTGCACGCCTACTGCCGGTGGGCGGCGCTCCAGGGCATCGAGGTGGAGCGGATGCGGCGCCGCT
>NZ_JACBWZ010000281.1 GCF_013870595.1 Streptomyces sp. WELS2
GTGCCGCCGCGGACGCGGCGACCTTGCAGCTGGGCTGCTCGGCCATGGCCTCCTTGACCTCGCCCTGCTCCAGCCGCTTCAGCGCCTCCGTGCCGTCGTCGCCCTGCTTGCCGATCTCCTTGGTCTGGCCGGCGACCTCCTTGAGGCCCTTGGCGAACTTGCCCTGGTCCTTGGTGTCGAGTCCCTCGACCGTCTTCTTCAGGTCGGTGTACGACGTGGACAGGCCGGCCAGGTTCCTGGCGGCGTCCTTCTGGAGCTTGGCTCCGCCGTCGATGCCGGGGGGCGCGCCGGCGCTGTCGAGGGCGCCCGCGAGGGCCTTGTAGCCGTCGGCGAGGTTCTGGAAGGCCTCGACGTACGTCTTCTGGGCGTCCTTGGGCGGAAGGTTGCTGTTCGTGGCGATGGACGCGATCGACGCGTTGGCCGACTTGATCCTGGCGCTCTGGGCGGGCACGGCGTCGCACACCGTCTTGGCCCAGGACACCAGCTTGGGGTCGGGCCCCTTGTCGCCGTCGCCGCCACACCCCGTCACCGCGACTGCGAGTACCGCACCGCCGGACAGTGCGGCCGCGAGCTTCTTGTTCACCGGATTGGTCCCTTCCATGGCTCTCGGCCCCCGGAATCTACACGGCGGACGGCCTCACCCCCGGTACCGGACGAGAGATCAGTCAGCTTTTATGACCTTTTGTGCCATGAGAGAGAAGGCTCACGACGTCGCCGGGCCCACACGGCAGGACGGGCGGCCGGCGCGTCCGCACGCGCCGGCCGCCCGTCCGTCACCCGGGTCTTGCCGCCCCTGGCTAGGAGACCACCGCCGCGTCGGGCGAGTTGCCGACCCGCTCGGCGTTGTCCTCGTCGCCGACGGCGATGCCGCGCCGCTTGGAGACGTACACGGCGACGATGATCACCAGCAGGGCGAGGACCGCGATCCCGATCCGCACGCCGAGGTTCTTGTCGTCGCCGTAGGAGAACTTGATCACGGCCGGTGCGATGAGCAGCGACACCAGGTTCATGACCTTCAGCAGCGGGTTGATCGCGGGTCCGGCGGTGTCCTTGAAGGGGTCGCCGACCGTGTCGCCGATCACCGTGGCCGCGTGCGCCTCGCTGCCCTTGCCGCCGTGGTGGCCGTCCTCCACCAGCTTCTTGGCGTTGTCCCAGGCACCGCCGGAGTTGGCGAGGAACACCGCCATCAGCGTGCCCGCGCCGATGGCACCGGCGAGGTAGGAACCGAGCGCGCCGACGCCGAGCGTGAACCCGATGAAGATCGGCGCCATGACGGCGAGCAGACCGGGCGTGGCCAGCTCGCGCAGGGCGTCCTTGGTGCAGATGTCGACGACCTTGCCGTACTCGGGTTTCTCGGTGAAGTCCATGATCCCGGGCTTCTCGCGGAACTGCCGCCGCACCTCGAACACCACCGAACCGGCCGAGCGCGACACGGCGTTGATGGCCAGCCCGGAGAACAGGAAGACGACCGCGGCGCCCGCGATCAGTCCGACCAGGTTGTTGGGCTGCGAGATATCCAGCGACAGGCCGAGCGGTGAGCCCGGCCCGGTCAGTTTGGCGCCGACGTCCTGCACATTGGTGGTGATCGCGTCGCGGTACGACCCGAACAGCGCCGACGCGGCCAGGACGGCGGTGGCGATGGCGATGCCCTTGGTGATGGCCTTGGTGGTGTTGCCGACCGCGTCCAGGTTGGTGAGCACCTGCGCGCCCGCGCCCTCGACGTCGCCGGACATCTCGGCGATGCCCTGCGCGTTGTCGGAGACCGGCCCGAAGGTGTCCATGGCGACGATCACGCCGACCGTGGTGAGCAGGCCGGTGCCGGCCAGGGCCACCGCGAACAGCGCCAGCATGATCGACGTGCCGCCGAGCAGGAACGCGCCGTACACACCGAGCCCGATGAGCAGGGCGGTGTACACGGCCGATTCCAGACCGACCGAGATGCCGGACAGGACGACGGTGGCCGGCCCGGTCAGCGAGGTCTTGCCGATGTCCCGCACCGGGCGGCGGTTGGTCTCGGTGAAGTAGCCGGTCAGCTGCTGGATGACGGCGGCGAGCAGGATGCCGATGGCGACCGCGACCAGCGCGAGGACGCGCGGGTCGCCGTCCTTGCCCTTGATCGCCGCGTCGGTGACGCCGTCCAGGCCGGCGTAGCTTCCCGGCAGGTAGACGAAGACGGCCACCGCGACCAGCGCCAGCGAGATCACCGCGGAGATGAAGAAGCCGCGGTTGATCGCGCTCATGCCGCTGCGGTCGGCGCGGCGCGGGGCGACCGCGAAGATGCCGATCATCGCCGTGATCACACCGATGGCGGGCACCAGCAGCGGGAAGGCCAGTCCGAAGTCGCCGAAGGCGGTCTTGCCGAGGATCAGCGCGGCCACCAGGGTCACGGCGTACGACTCGAAGAGGTCGGCCGCCATGCCCGCGCAGTCGCCGACGTTGTCGCCCACGTTGTCGGCGATGGTCGCGGCATTGCGCGGGTCGTCCTCCGGAATGCCCTGCTCGACCTTGCCGACCAGGTCGGCGCCGACGTCGGCGGCCTTGGTGAAGATGCCGCCGCCCACCCGCATGAACATGGCGATCAGGGCGGCGCCGAGGCCGAAGCCCTCCAGCACCTTCGGCGCGTCGGCGGCGTACACCAGCACCACACAGGAGGCGCCCAGCAGGCCGAGCCCCACCGTGAACATGCCGACGACGCCGCCCGTGCGAAATGCGATCTTCATCGCGGTGTGCGAGACGGTGGTGAGATCCTTTCGGGGTTCGCCGTCCGCGGGAGTCGCTTCCCGGGCCGCCGCGGCGACCCGCACGTTGCTGCGCACGGCGAGCCACATGCCGATATAGCCGGTGGCCGCCGAGAACGCCGCTCCGATCAGGAAGAACACCGAGCGGCCGGCCCGCTGATTCCAGTCGTCCGCGGGCAGCAGCATGAGCAGGAAGAACACGACGACGGCGAATACGCCGAGCGTGCGCAACTGCCGGGCGAGATAGGCCTTGGCGCCTTCCTGGACCGCCTCGGCGATCCGTTTCATGCTGTCGGTTCCCTCGCCCGCCGCGAGTACCTGCCGGACCAGGATCCCCGCGACCACCAGCGCGGCCAGGGCGACGGCCGCGATAACGGCGACGATGATCCGATTGTCGTCGGTCAGAACCGCTGCTGCGAGAGAAGTGGGATGACCCAGATGAGGGGTAGAAAGCCCCGCCATTCGTCCTCCTTGACGCTTGGGCTGAGCTCAAGATGTGGACGGATTGTAGGTACCCCGGAGTGATCTAAACAGGGGACGGTAAACGGATTCGGCCTCCTCGCGCTCTTCAGCAAATGATCGAGAGAACGACATGGAACCCGAAAGAAGTAATGCCCTCAGGGCATTGACGGCCGCATTGGTGCTTGATCAAATTATCGGGCTATTGATCGTGAATTCCTTCACGAATTGCGATGCGCCCGGAAAATACGACGAGGGCCCTGCCGAGCAGGGCCCTCGCGGGTGCGGCTACGCCGTCGGTCAGACGAGCGCCGTGGCCGGCGGCGTGGTCGGCCAGGTCATGCGGATCAGTCCGCCGTTCGGTCCGGTGGTGACCTCCACGTCGTCGACGAGGCCGCTGATGACCGCCAGGCCCATCTCGTCCTCCTCGACCTCGGTGTCGCCGTCCTGCGCGGTGCCGGGCGTGTCGCCGCCCGCGACGGCGTGCGGCGCCTCGTCGCCGACCTCGATGGAGAACTGTTTCTCCTCTTCGATCAGCGCCACCTTCACCGGTGCCGTGACGCCACTGCTCTGGTGCAGTCCCACCGCGCGGGAGCACGCCTCCCCCACGGCCAGGCGCACCTCGTCCAGGACGGCCTCGTCCACTCCCGCCCTGCGCGCCACCGCTGCCGCCACCAGCCGGGCGGTCCGGACGTGTTCGGGCAGCGCGCTGAAGCGGAGTTCGACGGTGGCCATGCATCCCCCTCGCGACTACGGGCGTGCGGTCGGGGACGGGGCCGCCGCCGGGCGGCCGCACCCCCTCGTGTCCTTCCTCTACCCCGGGCCGCCCCGTCCGCAGCGTCTGGTCTGCGTCATCCGCGTCGTGGGCGCGGCCCAGGGGGGACCGCCCGACGGCCGGGCTCCGGCAGGAGCCCGGCGCCGGCGACCGGTCCCGGGATCGGCCTGCGGCCGATCAGTCGGTGGCCGCCACCGCTTCCTCGACCGTGGTGTGGATCGGGAACACCTTGGTGAGGCCGGTGATACGGAAGATCTTGAGAATGCGCTCCTGGTTGCAGACCAGGCGCAGCGAGCCCTCATGGGCACGCACCCGCTTCAGACCGCCGACCAGCACGCCGAGCCCGGTGGAGTCGAGGAAGTCCACGCCCTCCATGTCGACGACGAGGTGGAAACTCCCGTCATTCACCAGCTCGACCAGCTGCTCGCGCAGCTTGGGCGCGGTATACACGTCGATTTCGCCACCGACTCGGACGACCGTACGATCGCCGACGGTCTCGGTCGACAGGGACAGGTCCACGGATCCTCCAGCACCTTGCTATCGAGCGTTTGTCCCTCGGGCACCTCGGCTTGCGGCCCCCGGGACGCTTCGCCAGCCGCGATGGCATTCAATCACTTACCGGCAGGCGTGCACGACGCCTTGACTCCATTGTCCGTCACACCAGTGACACACTCGGTGCCGATGGCCAAGAATCACCGATCCGATCGAACCCCGGCGGACCCGGCGTCCCGACCGTCTCCGAGCGCGGTCCTGGACCGGCTCGCCTCCGGGCCGAGCCGGGCTGCGCGCATCACTCATACGGAGCACTTGCCCCCGCGCCCGGGCCGCCATGCCGTCTGGCCTGACCGGATTCGGCCCGAGGTGATCGCGGCCGTCCAGGCGTGCGGAATCGAGCATCCCTGGGCGCACCAGGCGCGGGCGGCCGAGCACGCCCTGGACGGCGACTCGGTGGTCGTCGCCACCGGCACCGCCTCCGGCAAGTCCCTCGCCTATCTCATGCCCGTCCTGTCCACCCTCCTGGACGGGTCCGAGGCCCCGAACGGGCGCGGCACCACCGCCCTCTACCTGGCGCCCACCAAGGCGCTCGCGGCGGATCAGTGCCGGTCGGTGAAGGAACTTTCACAACCTCTCGGCACCTCGGTACGCCCGGCCGTGTACGACGGCGACACCCCGTTCGAGGAACGGGAGTGGATCCGCCAGTACGCCAACTACGTCCTCACCAACCCGGACATGCTGCACCGCGGGATACTCCCCTCCCACCCGCGCTGGTCCTCCTTCCTGAAGGCGCTCCGGTACGTCGTCATCGACGAGTGCCACACCTATCGCGGCGTGTTCGGCTCGCACGTCGCCCAGGTGCTGCGCCGGCTGCGCCGCCTGTGCGCCCGCTACGGCTCCTCCCCCGTGTTCCTGCTGGCCTCGGCGACCTCCGCCGAGCCCGCGGCCTCCGCCCGCCGGCTGACCGGCCTGCCGGTGGTGGAGGTCGCCGACGACGCCTCCCCGCGCGGGGAACTGGTCTTCGCCCTCTGGGAGCCCCCGCTCACCGAGTTGCAGGGGGAGAAGGGCGCCCCCGTACGGCGTACCGCCACCGCCGAGACCGCCGATCTGCTGACCGACCTGACCGTGCAGGGCGTGCGCTCGGTCGCCTTCGTCCGCTCCCGGCGCGGCGCCGAGCTGATCTCCGTCATCGCCCAGGAGCGGCTCGCCGAGGTCGACCGTTCCCTGGTCCGGCGTGTCGCGGCCTACCGCGGCGGCTACCTCCCCGAGGAACGCCGCGCCCTGGAACGCGCGCTGCACTCCGGCGAACTCCTCGGCCTCGCCGCGACGACGGCCCTGGAGCTGGGCGTGGACGTCTCCGGCCTGGACGCGGTGGTGATCGCCGGCTACCCGGGCACGCGCGCGTCCCTGTGGCAGCAGGCGGGCCGCGCGGGCCGCTCCGGCCAAGGCGCCCTCGCGGTCCTCGTCGCCCGCGACGACCCGCTGGACACCTTCCTCGTCCACCACCCCGAGGCCCTGTTCGACCAACCGGTGGAATCGACGGTCCTCGATCCCGACAACCCCTACGTGCTCGCCCCGCACCTGTGCGCCGCCGCCGCGGAGCTGCCGCTGACCGAGGAGGACCTGGAACTCTTCGGTCCCGGCTGCGCGGACGTGCTGCCGCAGCTGGAAGCCGCGAAGCTGCTGCGCCGGCGCACCCGGGCCTGGCACTGGACCCGCCGGGAGCGGGCCGCCGACCTCACCGACATCCGCGGCGCCGGTGGCCGCCCGGTGCAGATCGTGGAGTCCGGCACGGGCCGGCTGCTCGGCACGGTCGACGCGGGCGCCGCGCACTCCACGGTCCACGAGGGCGCCGTCCACCTGCACCAGGGCCGCACCTACCTGGTGCGCTCCCTGGACCTGGAGGACTCCGTCGCCCTGGTCGAACAGGCCGACCCGCCGTACTCGACCGTCGCCCGCGACACCACGTCGATCTCCATCCTGGAGACGGACACCGAGATCCCGTGGGGCTCCGGCCGCCTGTGCTTCGGCTCGGTGGAGGTCACCAACCAGGTGGTCTCCTATCTCCGCCGGCGCCTCATCACCGGCGAGGTCCTGGGCGAGACGAAACTCGACCTCCCTCCTCGTACGCTGCGCACCCGCGCGGTGTGGTGGACGGTCACCGAGGACCAGCTGGACGAGGCCCGGATCACCCCGGAGATCCTCGGCGGCTCGCTGCACGCCGCCGAACACGCCTCCATCGGCATGCTGCCCCTCTTCGCGACCTGCGACCGCTGGGACATCGGCGGAGTGTCCGTGCCGCTGCACCCCGACACCCTCCTGCCCACGGTCTTCGTCTACGACGGCCACCCCGGCGGCGCGGGCTTCGCCGAGCGGGCCTTCCACACCGCCCGCACCTGGCTGTCCGCCACCCGCGAGGCCATCGCCTCCTGCGAGTGCGAGGCCGGCTGCCCGTCCTGCATCCAGTCGCCCAAGTGCGGCAACGGCAACGACCCGCTGCACAAGAGGGGCGCGGTACGACTTCTCACGGTGCTGCTGCGGGGGGCGGCGGAGCAGCCGGCGGAGCAGCCGACCGAGGGCACGGCTCGTCAGGGCTGAGGCACGGGAGCTGCTGGTCAGGGGCTGGGCGGATCCGGCCGCGCTCCCGGTTCGGCAGGCCACACCGTCCGGAGTCCGTCCGGGATCCCGGGCGGTACAGGATCCGGTGGGCGCTGATCGGCAGGCGGCGCGGCCCGGACTGCCTCCAGGGCCCCGGCAGGACCCGGTGCGCCCGGTTCGGCA
>NZ_JACBWZ010000282.1 GCF_013870595.1 Streptomyces sp. WELS2
TCCGGCCCTGACCACGCGGATCGGCACCGCCAGCCCCGACGGGGTGGGCCGCCTGCTCGACCAGGTCACCCTGGTCGCGGCCCAGGAGGAGCACCCGGCCCTCGAAGCGGGCCAGTACGTGTACATCGAGTCCAAGACGGCCGACACGTTCGTGAAGACCGTCGACGGCAAGAGCAGCCTCGCCAGCCACGCGCTGCACAAGCGCCAGGTGTGGTACTCGCCGGACGGAACCAAGGGATGGCTGATCGACCCCGCCGTCAACGACAGTCCCGAAGGGGAAACCCTCAGTCTCCCCGACGAGCAGGGCAACACCCCCGTCGCCGGCCTGAACCATCCGTCGTACGACTACCTGGCCGGTCTGCCCACCGACCCCGACGCGCTCCTCGCCAAGATCTACAAGGAGACCAAGGGACACGGCAACTCACCGGCCCAGGAGGCGTTCGCCACGATCGGTGACCTGCTCGGCGAGAGCTACCCGCCGCCCGCCCTGACCAAGGCGCTGTTCAAGGCCGCCGCGAAGATCCCCGGCGTCGTCACCGTGAACGACGCCGTCGACGCGGTCGGCCGGCACGGCGTGGCGGTCGCCCGGCTGGACGAGAAGAGCGGCGAGCGAGAGGAGTGGATCTTCGACAGGAACACGCACGTGTTCCTGGGCGAGCGGACCGTCCAGGTGAGCAAGGCCGGAGGACCGGGCGAACTCGTCAAGCCCGGAACCGTCCTGTTCACCAGCGCCGTCACGCAGCGAGCCATCGTCGACGGCATCAAGCAGGTGCCCGCGCAAGGCAGCTGACACACCCGCGGAGCTGCTTCAGGGACCTCCCTGGGGCAGCTCCCCGCGTTCCCGCGGCTGATCACGTCCCCACAAGTGCGAGGCGTGGGCGGAGGCGACCACCACGGTGTTCCGCCGCGTCCGCGGCAGCGGGGGCACCGGGTGCCGCGGGAGACGCTTACAGCGCGCGGAGCTGGGTGAGGAGCTGGAGGGTGTCGGAGTTCAGCCAGTACTCGGCGAACTTGCCGTTCTCGATGCGCAGGGTGTCGGTGCCGGTGAAGGTGACCCTCGTGCCCGGCTCGGCCTCGGCGCCCGGGAAGCCGCCGGCGTAGGTGCCGGTGGCCGTCCAGCGCACGGAGGCACGGTGTCCGGCGATCAGCGGTTCGGTCTGGAGGGAGAAGCGCGGGTCGGGGAAGGCGGCGCGGGTCTGGGCGATCCAGGCCGCCAGGCCGTCCGCGCCGTGGATGCCGCTGCCGTCGCCTCCGTCGAGGAGGGCGGCGTGGACGGTGAACTCCGGGGAGATGATGCCCGGTGCCCTGGTGTAGTCGCCGTTCCAGAGGCGCAGCCAGGCGTCGAGCGGGGCGCGCAGCATGCCGCACTGCCACGGGGCTCGTCTGAGGATGTTCGCGCCGTGACGAAGTTCGGAGGCGCGGGACGCCGCGGCGGCGCGAGGGGGGTGCGATCGCCGGAGGGGACGCGTGTGTGCCGGTGCTTGATGGGTCAGGCGCGCAGGACGACCTTTCCGGCGACGGTGCCGGATTCGGCCAGCCGCATCGCTTCGGCGACCTGGGTGAGGGGCAGTTCGGCGGCGATCCGGGCGGTGATCTCACCCCGGCGCAGCGCCTCGAAGACCTCGGTGAGGTCCTGGCGCAGCCGGGCCCGGAAGCGGTCGCGGTTCAGGGCACGGCCGGCCCAGACGTTGAAGAAGCAGGCGTGGCGGCGGTTGGGCAGCGTGTTCCACAGCCAGACCCGGGCCAGCAGCTTGAGGACGGGCCACTGCTTGGAGCCTTCGTCGTCGCGGGTGGAGGCGCTGCCGTAGGAGACGAGCGTGCCACCGGGGGCGAGCAGACTCCAGGAGTCGACGATGCTCCGGCCGCCGACGTGGTCGAAGACGGCGTCCACACCGCGCGGGGCGAGTTCCCGGACACGGGCGGGGATGTTCTCGGTGCGGTAGTCGACCGGGATCACCCCCTGTTCCCGCAGGGCGGCGTGGTGACGTGCGGAGGCGGTCCCGATCACCCGCGCGCCCGCGGCCCGGGCGAGCTGGACCAGCACGGACCCCACACCCCCGTTGGCGCCGTGCACCAGCACGGTCTGGCCGGCGCGCACCCGGGCCTTGCGGTGCAGCATCTGCCAGGCCGTGATGCCGTTGATCACCACGGTCTCCGCTTCCGCGGCGCCTATCCCGTCCGGGACGGGCACCAGGTCGGCGGCGTCGAGGACCACGTGGCTGGCCCATCCGCCGACCTTCACCAGCGCGGCCACCCGTGCGCCGACCAGGGCCGCGTCGACCCCCTCACCGGTCGCCGCCACGGTGCCGACCAGGTCGTAGCCGGGGACGAACGGGAAGGGCGGCTGGTCGTAATAGCGGCCGCGGCGCATCTGCTGCTCCGCGAAGGAGATGCCGGTGGCTTCCATACGGACGACGACCTGGCCCGGACCGGCAGTCGGCACCGCCCCGTGCCGCACCTCGAGCCCCTCCGGCTCGACCCTGCCCGGCAGCACGACCTCGACCATCGTCCCGGCGTTCGTTTCCGCGTTCATGAGGACCTCCCTCGACCGCCGGCTCCGTTGGCGGCCGGCGCGTTCGTTGGAAGTTATAACTTCCACATCCAGTGACAGTCAAGAATCTTCGTAATAGGTTCTAACCATGAGCCTGCGCCGAACGGCTCGCCGGCCGCCACCCGCAGCCGGGCCCCCACGGAAGGGACATCCGCATGGCTGCCGGCAAGGGGTCCCCACGCGAGCGCTACCGCGCCCGGCTTCGCGCCGAGATCGAGGAACGCGCCCGGGAGCAGATCGCCGTCGCCGGGGCGCCGGGTCTGTCCCTCGACGCCATCGCCGGACAGATGCCGCCCGGCGGCCGCCCGGCATGCCTCTCCCGGCGGATCGGCTGGCCGGCGATTCCATGGCCGTTCCTCGCTCATCGAACTCTCGGCAGGAGTGAGCCGTTGAGGGGGACAGCGCATCGTTCACACTCCCGGGACCGTGCGCTGCCGGAATCCCGGCAGCCCCCACCGCACGTCCATCCGCTCCGGCGGCCGGGCCCGCACCCGTCCTCTGACGAAGACCCCTCCGCCGTCCCGGCAGGGCGGGAACAGCGGTTCCGCGTTACGTCCGGCCATCCCACGACGCTTGCGTCTGCGCAGGTCAGACGCCTTTTCGCGTTCCAGCCGTCCCGGATTCCCGGCAGACGTGGCGGGTGGGACAAGGAGTGCCCCAGGCTGATCACGTCGCAACCGCCGAGCCGCTCGTCTCACAGCGGCCGGGTTCCGGCGCCCGCGTCCGGCCCACCCGGCGACGACCGCCGCAAGCAGCCGTCCGGACCTCACACGGCACCCGCGAACGGATGCCCGACCATCACGGGAAGAGATCATGAACACCCAGCAGACGTCCGTCCTGACCGCCGAGCACGCCGGCACCACGATCCCCGGGCCCGCCACACCGCCCGCCGCCGCGAACGCCGATCAGTTCGTACGCGAGCTGTACGCCGAGCACGGGACGGCCTTGTTGGCCTACGCGGCCCGCGGCCTGGGAAACGACCTGCACCGAGCCCAGGACCTGGTGCAGGAAACCGCCGTGAGGGCCTGGCGCCACGGCCCCTCGCTCACCCTCTCCGCGGACGGCATCCGCCCCTGGCTGTTCCGGGTCCTGCGCAATCTGGTGATCGACGAGCACCGGGCACGAGCCGCGCGCCCCGACGTCCTCCATGAACTGGACGACGCCGTCGTGCCGGTCGGCGACGGCACGGACCGTGCACTGACCGCCCAGGTGGTACGGGAAGCGCTGACGGACCTGACCGCGCGGCAGCGCGAGATCCTGCACCTCACATACTTCCGCGGTCTCAGCGTGAACGAGGTGTCGGAACTCCTGGGCATTCCACCGGGCACGGCGAAGTCGCGCACCTTCTACGCGATGCGCGCGCTCCAACGCGCCCTGGCCGCCCGCGGTGTCCTCGGCTGAGCGGCGCGCACCTGTGAAACCTGCACGGGTGGCCGGCCCTCCACACCGAACCTGGCCGGGCGTACGTCCGTTGAACGGAATGACGCGCACCGTCCCTACCCCCGAGGACGGTGCGCGTCGGGGTCCCGGCAGATGTCCTGGTCCAACGACTACGCAGCACGAGTGTCAGGAGAAGAACAGAGTGAGGTTCTCGCGCATAGCCGGGGCGCGCCCCGTCGCGACCGCCGCGTGCTCGCCCTGGGCTCCGCTCTCGGTCCGGCCGCCCCGTCGGCCCAGGCCGTCGAGGGCGGGACGACCATCGCCGCCATGTGGGGCACCGGGATGGCCCAGGTGTGGGAGGCGACACCCGACGGGCCGGCCTACTGTTGCAGCGGCAGCGTCGTCGGTCCGATCAAGGTTCTCACAGCCGCCCACTGCTTCAGGTCGGGTGTGCCCTACGACCACTACTACGTCGTGGTCGGGCACACCCTCAAGGGCGAGGGAACACGGATCAGGATCGGCAACGTCAACACGCACGGGGACTTGGCCGTCGCGAGCCTTAAAGCCGACCTGAGCAGCATCCCCGAAGTCCATCACATCAGCGTCAACACGAACGTGGAACCCGCCCCGGGCCAGTACGCCACCGTCCAGGGATGGGGAAGGACATGCCTGACCTGCACCGGTTCACAGTTTCTGAAGGAGGCTCGGGTCAGGATCATCGATCAGGGCTACGACCTGGCCGGTGGTCCGGCCTATCGGGTCTACAACTCGCTGAAGAACGGAATCCTGCGCGAGGGCGACTCGGGCGGCGCCATGATGTTCCAGGGCCGGCAGTACGGCGTCGTCTCCTCCGACGGCGGCCCCAGCGACCCCGCTCACGCCTACATCTCCATGTTCGACGAAAGCGCGGAGCGGTTCCTGAGGGACATGCACGTACCGATCAACACCGCCTGGTGACCCTTTGGCGATGCGTCGGACATGCGATCGATTCGACAGTGAATCCGCCATGGTCCCGCACCCCGGGAAAGGGGTGCGGGACCATGCGGGGCCGGTGCGTGCTCAGCTGACCGTCAGGGCGGTGTCGTCGACGACGAAGTCGGTCGCGAGGTAGTCGTCCTCGACGCCGGTGAACTTCAGGGTCACCGTCTGGCCCGCCAGCGAGGACAGGTCGAGGGACTTCCGGCTGTAGCCGGAGGCCGCGTTGGCGTTCGAGTACGTCGCGAGGGTCTTCGAGCCGGCGGTGACCGTCAGCTTGTCGTAGGCGGTGCTGCCGGTCTCCGCGGTGTCGATGTGCAGGTAGAAGGTCAGGGTCGCCTTGCAGCCCGCGGGGATCGTCACCGACTGGGACAGCGTGTCGGTGTGCGGGGAGCCCCAGCCGTTGAGCCAGGCCGTCCAGGAGCCGCTGTGGGCCGGCTCACGGGTGTCGTTGTTGATGATGCCGCTGTTGGTCCAGCCGGTGTCACCTGACTCGAAGCCCGGGTTGGCCAGGAGCTGGGCCGAGGTGCAGCCACCACCGCCGCCCCCGCCGCTGGTGCTGACGGTCCAGGAGAAGGAGGCGGTACCGGTCGCGCCGGTGGAGTCCTTCACCGTGACGGTGGTGCTGTAGGTCCCGGCCGTGGTGGGCGTACCGGAGATCACGCCGGTGGAGGCGTTGATCGACAGGCCGGCGGGCAGGCCGGAGGCGCTGTAGGTCAGGGAGCCGCTGTTGGTGCTGGACGCCTGGACCTGGAGGCTGACGGCGGTGCCCACGGCGGAGGACTGGCCGCCCGGGTTGGTGACCGTCACGCCGCCGGTGGGCGGGGTGATGTGGCTGCCGACGTTGATGCCGGCGAAGGCGTTGCCGACCGCCGCGTACTGGGCCGAGTTGGTGCCGTACAGCGCAGCGGCGGCGTTGAGGGCGGCGGTGCGGGCGCCGGCGTAGTTGGTGCTGGACGTCATGTACGTCGTCAGCGCCTTGTACCAGATCTTCAGCGCGGCGTCGCGGCCGATGCCGGTGACGGCGACACCGTCGGAGGTCGGGCTGTTGTACGTGACGCCGTTGATGGTCTTGGTGCCGCTGCCCTCGGAGAGCAGGTAGAACATGTGGTTGGCCGGGCCCGAGGAGTAGTGGACGTCGAGGTTGCCGAGGGAGGAGGACCAGGAGTCCGCGGAGTGGCCGTCCTTGCTGGGCTTGTCCATGTACCGCAGCGGGGTGCCGTTGCCGTTGAGGTCGACCTTCTCGCCGATGAGGTAGTCACCGGGGTCGGAGCTGTTGTTGGCGTAGAACTCCACGCCGGTGCCGAAGATGTCGGAGGTCGCCTCGTTGAGACCGCCGGACTCGCCGCTGTAGTTCAGGCCCGCGGTGTTGGAGGTGACGCCGTGGCTCATCTCGTGACCGGCGATGTCCAGCGAGGTCAGCGGGTCGTTGTTCCCGGTGCCGTCGCCGTAGGTCATGCAGAAGCAGCTGTCGTCCCAGTACGCGTTGGCGTACGCGTTGTCGTAGTGGACGCGGGAGTAGGCGGCGACGCCGTCGTTCTTGATGCCGCTGCGGCCGAAGGTGTCCTTGTAGAAGTCCCAGGTCTCCTGGGCGCCGTAGGCGGCGTCCGCGCCGGCGGTGGTGGCGGTGGAGTTGGTGCCGTCGCCCCAGGTGTCGCTGCTCTGCGAGAACAGGGTGCCGGTGCCGGAGGTGGCGTGGTTGAGGTTGTACGTCTTGTGGCCGCCGCGCGTGGCATCGGTCAGGGTGTACGACGAGCCCGACTTGGCCGAGGTCAGCGAGACCTGGCCGCTGTAACGGGTGTTGCCGACGCCGGTCTCGATGCCCTCGTACCGGTACAGCTCCTTGCCGGTGGTGGCATCGGTGATGACGTGCAGCTTGCTGGGCGTGCCGTCGTCCTGGAAGCCGCCGATCACGGTCTCCCAGGCGAGCTTCGGGGTGCCGTCGCCGGCCCAGATCACCTTGCGTGCGCTGTCCGTCGAGGGCTTGACGGCGTCCAGGGCCTTGGCGGCCTTCAGCGCCTTGCCCTCCGCGGCGGCCTTGGTGAAGGTCGCGGTGGTGGAGGACACCGCGACCCTGCGCTTGGTGTTGTACGTGGTGCTCACGGTTCCCCTGGCCCGCGAGGCGGGCGGGGTGTGCACGACGAGGTCGCCGCCGAGGACGGGCAGGCCGTCGTAGGTACGCTCGTAGCGCGTGTGCAGCGTTCCGTCGGCGTCCTTGACGACGTCCCTGACGACCAGCTTCTCCTTGGCGCCTAGGCCGAGGGTGCGCGCGGTGCCGGTCGCCTCGTCCTGGGCGCTGCGGATCAGTTCCTTGCGCTGGGCCGGGCTCAGCC
>NZ_JACBWZ010000283.1 GCF_013870595.1 Streptomyces sp. WELS2
GGGCGCGGCCCCAGGAGTAGTGGCCGGTCAGTCCGCCCGCCGCCACCATCAGGACGCCGAGGAGGAAGAACAGGGCCAGCGGATCCCGGCGGTCCCGGCGCAGCCGGAACCCCAGCGCCGCCACCCCGAGCAGCACATACCCGAACCGCCCGGCCAGGTCCCGGTACAGCGACCGGTGGACCGCCTCCAGGTCCCCGCCGGCGGTGAACAGCGCGAAGAAGTCGTAGTACGGCCACAGCCACAGCACCAGCAGGCCGGGGAGCAGTCCGGCGGCGAGGCGGAGCAGCGTCGCGCGCGCCGGGCGGGCCCCGGCCACCACGGCCAGCCCGCCCAGCGTCGCCACCACCCCGGTGAACTGGTGGCACAGCAGGATCCCCGCCCACAGCACCCCCGGCGCGGCCCCCGCGCCCCACCCGGCCGCTCCGCGCGCCGCCCGGGTCAGCAGGGCCCAGAAGTGGAAGGTGAGCCCGAGCGCGAACACGCTGGGGTACGACACCGTGAGCGCCAGGGAGTTCAGGCCGAGGAAGCCGCTCCAGGCGAACAGCGCCGGACCCCACAGGAACAGCAGGCTCAGCAGGGCCAGGGCGGGGGCGGCGCGGTGTGCGGTGAGGGTGCGGACGTAGCGGTGGACGCCCGTCACCAGCAGCGCCACTCCGGCGAGCGCGGCGAGCCGCAGGACCACGAAGACGGACAGGCCGGTCAGCCTGGCGACGACGCCGAGCAGCAGTGTCCACGGCGAGTAGTACGGGCTCGGCGTGCCGGCGTCGATCAGCGGGTTGCCGGGATGCGCGAGGCTGTGCCGCAGCCGCTCGACCGTGGCCGCGTGCATGCCCAGGTCGCCCGCCCACGGCAGCCGCACGACGACCAGGAGCAGCAGCACCAGGACCAGAGCGGCGGCGCCCTGCGCCGAGATCCGGCCGGCGCGGGCCACCCGGCCGCGCGGCACCGCCGTACGCCGCTCCGGTTCGGTGTCGGATGTCGTGGTCTGCATGATCCACCGACCCTACCGCCGTCCGTGTCCCCGCACCCGGACGAACGAAGGACGCCCGGGACCACCACGGGCCCCGGGCGTCCTTCCCGCCGTGCGGACTACGAGTGCGTGCGCAGCAGCGTCCGCATCGTGCGCATCGCCACCGACAGGTTGGCGAGGTCGAACGAGTCCGAGCCGCGGATCTCGTCCAGCGTGGTGCGGGCCCGGCTCAGCAGCGCCGCGTTCTTCTGCTCCCACGCCTCGAACCGCTGCTCCGGCGTCGAGGTGCCGTTGCCCACCGCGAGGATGTCCGCGGTGAGGGCCGCGTGCGCCGCGTACAGGTCCTCGCGGATGGAGGCGCGGGCCATCGACTGCCAGCGGTCGGTGCGGGGCAGCTCGATGATGCGGTCCATGAGCTGGGTGATGTCCAGCCGGTCGGCGAGGTCGTAGTACACCTCGGCGACGTCCAGCGGCTCCTTGCCCATGCGGTCGGCCACCGACACGATGTCGAGCGCCGGGAAGGCGGAGGAGAAGCCGGCCACGCGGGTCGCCAGCTCGTCCGGGACGCCGGCCGCGGACAGCTCGTCGTACACGTGCTGGTACCACTCCAGGTCCGCGCCGCGCAGCAGCTTCGGCAGCTCCTGCCAGACCCGCTCGACCCGGTCGGCGAAGAACTCCACCGTCTCGGCGAGCTGGACCGGCTGCGGCCGGTTGTTCAGCAGCCAGCGCGTGCCGCGCTCGACCAGGCGGCGCGAGTGCAGCCGGATGCGGGTCTGCACGGCCGCGTCGACCTTGTTGTCCAGCGCCTCGACGGCGTCCCACACCGGTGCCGCGCCGAAGATCACGCGGGCCGCGGTCTGGGCCCGGACGATCTCCTCCAGGGAGGCGCCGGTCTCCTCGCGCAGCCGGTGCAGATACGTCGTACCGCCCGTGTTGACCGTGTCGTTGACCAGCACGGTGGTGGTGATCTCGCGGCGCAGCGGGTGGTTGTCGATGGCGTCGGCGAACCGCTCGCGCAGCGCCGTCGGGAAGTAGGCGTGCAGCAGACCGCGCAGGTACGGGTCGTCCGGCAGCGAGGTGTGCAGCAGCTCCTCGGCCACCGTGATCTTCGTGTACGCCAGGACGACGGCCGTCTCCGGGCCGGTCAGGCCCTGGTTCTGGGCCAGGCGTTCACGGATCTGCCGGTCGGTCGGCAGGAACTCCAGCGCCCGGTCCAGGTGGCCCTCGCGCACCAGGTGGCGGATGAACCGCTGCTGGGCGTGGAGCATGTCCTTGGCCTGGAACAGGGCGTTGGCCAGGGCGGTGTTCTGCGCGTAGTTGTTGCGCAGGACGAGCGCGCCGACCTCGTCGGTCATCTCGGCGAGCAGCTTGTTGCGCTGCTTGACGGTCATGTCGCCGTCCGCGACCAGGCCGTTCAGCAGGATCTTGATGTTCACCTCGTGGTCGGAGGTGTCCACACCGGCGCTGTTGTCGATCGCGTCGGTGTTGATCTTGCCGCCCTGCCGGGCGAACTCGATCCGGCCGAGCTGGGTCAGGCCCAGGTTGCCGCCCTCGCCGACGACCTTGGCCCGCAGGTCCTGGCCGTCCACGCGGATGGCGTCGTTGGCCTTGTCGCCGACGTCGGCGTTGGACTCCGCCGACGCCTTGACGTACGTGCCGATGCCGCCGTTCCACAGCAGGTCCACCGGCGCCTTGAGGATGGTCCGCATCAGGTCGGCCGGGGTCATCTTGGCGACCTTGCCCTCGATGCCGAGGGCCTCGCGGATGTGGCTGTTGAGCGGGATCGACTTGGCGGTGCGCGGGAAGATCCCGCCGCCCGCCGACAGCAGGCTCGTGTCGTAGTCGGCCCAGCTGGAGCGGGGCAGCTCGAACAGGCGGCGGCGCTCGGCGTAGGAGGTGGCCGCGTCCGGGTTCGGGTCGATGAAGATGTGCCGGTGGTCGAAGGCGGCGACCAGGCGGATGTGCTCCGACAGCAGCATGCCGTTGCCGAACACGTCACCGGACATGTCACCGATGCCGACGACCGTGAAGTCCTCGCTCTGCGTGTCCACGCCCAGCTCGCGGAAGTGCCGCTTGACGGACTCCCAGGCGCCGCGCGCGGTGATGCCCATGCCCTTGTGGTCGTAGCCGGCCGAGCCGCCGGAGGCGAAGGCGTCGCCGAGCCAGAAGTCGTAGCTGTTCGCGACCTCGTTGGCGATGTCGGAGAAGGTCGCGGTGCCCTTGTCGGCGGCGACCACCAGGTAGGTGTCGTCGCCGTCGTGCCGGACCACGTCGCGCGGCGGCACGACCTCGCCGGCCACCATGTTGTCGGTGATGTCGAGCAGCGCCGAGATGAACGTCTTGTAGCTGGCGATGCCCTCGGCCAGCCAGGCGTCGCGGTCCACGCCCGGGTCGGGCAGCTGCTTGGCGACGAAGCCGCCCTTGGCGCCGACCGGCACGATCACGGTGTTCTTCACCATCTGCGCCTTGACCAGGCCGAGGATCTCCGTACGGAAGTCCTCGCGCCGGTCCGACCAGCGCAGACCGCCGCGCGCGACCTTGCCGAAGCGCAGGTGCACGCCCTCCACCCGCGGCGAGTACACCCAGATCTCGAACGCCGGGCGCGGCGCGGGCAGGTCCGGGATGGCCCGCGGGTCGAACTTCATGGAGACGTAGTCGTGCGGCTCGCCGCCCGGCCCCTCCTGGAAGAAGTTCGTGCGCAGGGTCGCCTTGATCACGGTCAGGAACGACCGCAGGATGCGGTCCTCGTCCAGGCTGGCCACCTGCTCCAGGGCCGCGTCCAGCTCCTCCAGCAGGGCGTCGGTGATCTCCACGCCGGCCTGCTGCCGCTCCGGGGACATCCGGGCCTCGAACAGGGAGACCAGGAGCCGGGTGGTGTGGACGTTGTTGCGGAGGGTGTCCTCCATGTAGTCCTGGGAGAAGGTCGAGCCGGCCTGCCGCAGGTACTTGGCGTAGGCGCGCAGCACCATCGCCTGCCGCCAGGTCAGCCCGGCGCTGAGCACGAGGGCGTTGAAGCCGTCGTTCTCGGCCTTGCCGGTCCAGGTCGCGGCGAACGCGTCCTGGAACCGCTCGCGGCCGTCGTCGCCCAGGTAGTCGCCGTTGCCGCCGCCGAGCGACTTCGGCATGCGCAGGCCGAAGTCGTAGATCCAGGCGGTGGTGCGGTCGGCGCAGCGCATCTCGTACGGCCGCTCGTCGGTGACCTCGACGCCGAGCCGGCTCAGCACCGGCAGCACCTTGGACAGCGAGACCGTGCCGCCCTTCTGGTAGATCTTGAACCGGCGCTCGTCGGGCGCGGCGCCCACCGGCTCGTACAGGCTCAGCGAGAAGGCCTTCTCCTCGCTCAGCTGCTCCAGGTGGACGAGGTCGGCGACGGCGGCCCGCGGGCTGTGGTCGGCCTTGTAGCCCTCGGGGAAGGCGTGGTTGTAGCGGCGCAGCACCTCGGCCGCGCGCTCCTCGCCGCACTCGGCGGTCAGCGCCTCGGCGAACGCGTCGGCCCAGGAGCGGGCCGCCTCCACCAGGCGGGCCTCGATGCGCTCCTTGTCGGCGTCCGACAGCTCGGGCAGCTCGGTGCCCTGCGGGACGCGGACCACGAAGTGCAGCCGGGAGAGGATCGACTCGGTGTTCCAGGCGGTGAAGTCGACGCTGGTGCCGCCCAGCTCCTCCTTGAGGATGTCGATGATCCGCAGGCGCACGCCGGTGGTGTAGCGGTCGCGCGGGAGGTAGACGAGGGCCGAGTAGTAGCGGCCGTACTCGTCCTGGCGCAGGTACAGCCGCAGCCGGCGGCGCTCCTGGAGGTAGAGCACGCTGGTGACGATGGCCTGGAGCTCGGCGACCGGCGTCTGGAACAGCTCGTCGCGCGGGTAGGTCTCCATGATCTGGAGCAGGTCGCGGCCGTCATGGCTGTGCGGCGAGAAGCCGGCCCGGGCGAGCACCTCGTCCACCTTGCGGCGGATCACCGGCACCCGGCGCACGGACTCGGTGTAGGCGGCGGAGGAGAACAGGCCGAGGAAGCGGCGCTCGCCGACGACGTTGCCGTCCGCGTCGAACTTCTTGACGCCGATGTAGTCCAGGTACGACGGCCGGTGCACGGTGGCCCGGCTGTTGGCCTTGGTCAGCACCAGCAGCTTGTGCTCGCGGGCCTTGGCGCGGGCGTCGGCCGGGAGGCGCTCGAAGGAGGGGCTGACCGGGTGCTGGTCCTCCTTGGCGTGGTGCGGGTCCGAGCGCAGTATGCCGAGTCCGGTGCCGGGCACGGCGGCGAGCGTGTCGTCGTCGCGCAGCTGGTACTCGCGGTAGCCGAGGAAGGTGAAGTGGTCCGCGGCCAGCCAGTGCATCAGCTCGCGGGCCTCCGCGACCTCGGGGCGGGGCAGGTCGGCGGGGGCGGGCTCGCCCTCCAGGCCGTCGGCGATCCGGATCGCCGCGTCCCGCATCTTCTCCCAGTCCTCGACGGCCTCGCGCACGTCGGACAGCACGCGCAGCAGGTCGGCGGAGATCTGCTTCAGGTCGGCGCGGTCGGTCTCCCGGTCGATCTCGACGTGGATCCAGGACTCGACGTGCGCGTCGTGCGGGAGGTCGTCGCCGACGGGCGGGGTCGGCAGCACCTCGAGCAGCTTGCCGGTCAGGTCCCGGCGGACCACGAACTGCGGGTGGATGACGACGTGGATGCCACGCCCCTGCCGCGTCAGCTCGTTGGTGACCGAGTCCACGAGGAAGGGCATGTCGTCGGTGACGACCTCCACGACGGTGTGGCTGCACGTCCACCCGTTCTCTTCCACGGTCGGGGTGTGCACCCGCACGTTGGCGGTGCCCTGCGGGCGGTTCTCGGCGAGCCGGTAGTGCGAGACCGCGGCGCCGAAGACGTCGACCGGGTCGCGGTCGGCGAGGTCCTCGGGGGCGGTGTGCAGGTAGTAGCGCTGGAGGAACGCGAGCACGGATTCGCTGTCCGGGGTGCCGGGGGTGCCCTCGCTCGTCGTCCCGGTCGGTAGGTGCCCCCCGACCGGGCTGTTCTCAGCTACCCGGGCGGCCCTCTCGAGCAGCTCGGCCTTGGCTTCGTCCAGCTTGGTCTGCATTGTCCTCTGGCTCCTGTCGCGCGCCGTTGCGTGACGTAGAAGGAAGTTCTGTCTCTTCCCTTGCGACACAACGCCACGTCCCGGGGTGTCCGGTCACTGTCGACGGTATGCCGCGAGGTGAGATGAGCGGGGAGAATTCGGCCAATTTCATGACGCCGGGCGAGTGTGACGCTGCTCTCGGCACCGCCGTGACCCGGACCGTTCCCGGCGCCGCGGAGGCGTCCGCGCCCCCGGCCCGCCCGTGAAGACCAGCGACCGCCGCCCGGTCACGGAGAGAAGCCGTGCAGCCCGGGCGCAGGGCGGGAACAGGATCGTCCCCGCGGGATATCGCGCTGATCACGCCACAAGGCTATCGCTCTTGCCCCGGGGCGCGTCATGAGCCGCATGTGTACAAAACCGAGTGGTGAAGTTTGACGTTCTGCACAGCGGTGGGGACGGGGACGGTGACGTATCCGGCCACCGGCGCGCCGTCCGCCGCCGGGTCATCCGGTCGCGTCCCCCCGTCCGCCGCCGCACTCTGAAAAGCACCGGGCCCCCTTGGCAGGCGCGCCCGGCCGGGGGCACGGTGCCAAGGTCCGCCGCGGGACCCGGCGTCCCACCGCGGAACCCCGAGTCCCACCCTCACGCACGGAGTCTGCGAGGAGCCGACATGCCCACGAAGATCCTCATCGTCACCGGCGACGCGGCGGAGTCCCTGGAGGTGTTCTACCCCTACCAGCGGCTGCGCGAGGAAGGCTACGAGGTCCACATAGCGGCCCCCTCCCGCAAGACGCTCCGCTTCGTCGTCCACGACTTCGAACCCGGCTACGACACGTACACCGAGAAGCCCGGCTACACCTGGCCCGCCGACCTGGCGTTCGCCGAGGTCGACCCCGGCGCGTACGCGGCCCTGGTGATCCCCGGCGGCCGGGCGCCCGAGTACCTCCGCAACGACGCCGAGCTGCGCAAGATCCTCAAGGCGTTCTTCGACGCGGACAAGCCCGTGGCCCAGATCTGCCACGGCCCGCTGCTCACCGCCGCGGTCGACTCCCTGCGGGGCCGCCGGGTGACGGCCTACCCGGCCCTGGAACCGGACATGCAGACGGCCGGCGCGGACTTCCAGGACGCCGAGGCGGTGGTCGACGGCACCCTGGTCTCCTCCCGCGCCTGGCCGGACCACCCGGCGTGGATGCGGGAGTTCCTGAAAGTGCTGCGGG
>NZ_JACBWZ010000284.1 GCF_013870595.1 Streptomyces sp. WELS2
CAACGACCGGGCAGCGGCTCCCGGCAAGTCCGGTGGGAGTGCCGGTTCCGCTGGTCGGTTCCCTGCTTCCCGGCCTGTCCGTCGACGGCGGCGGTGCCCGCCCTCACCCGGCGCCGACGGGCCGCCGGTGCCTGGGTGCCGTAGCCCACCAGGACGTTGCCCGAGCCCTCCGGGCCGTCATCCGGTTCACCCACGGCGACCGTCAGGAGCGGGGCGCCGACGGGGAGTTCGGTGCCCTCCTCGCCGAAGCGGGCGGTGACCACGCCGCCGTAGGGGCAGGGCACCTCGACCATCGCCTTGGCCGTCTCCACCTCGACCACCGGCTGGTCCACGGCGACCACGTCGCCGACCTGGACCAGCCAGCGGACGATCTCCGCCTCGGTGAGCCCCTCGCCGAGGTCGGGCAGCTTGAACTCCAGCACCTGAGCCATCAGCCCTCGGCCTCCCACTGCAGCCGGGCCACGGCGTCCAGGATGCGGTCGACGCCGGGCAGATGGTGCCGCTCCAGCATGGGCGGCGGGTAGGGGATGTCGAAACCGGCCACGCGCAGCACCGGCGCCTCCAGGTGGTGGAAGCAGCGCTCGGTGATCCGGGCCGCGATCTCGCCGCCCGGGCCGCCGAATCCGGTGGACTCGTGGACGACGACCGCGCGGCCGGTGCGCCGGACGGCCGCGCAGACCGTCTCGTCGTCGAAGGGCACCAGGGAGCGCAGGTCGATCACCTCCAGGTCCCAGCCCTCGGCGCGGGCGGCCTCGGCGGCCTCCAGGCAGACCGGCAGGGAGGGCCCGTAGGTGATCAGTGTGGCGCTGCTGCCGGGGCGGCGCACCACCGCGCGTCCGATGGGCGCCACGTCCGTGGGCTGCTCGGGGTTCCAGGTGTCCTTCGACCAGTACAGCCGCTTGGGTTCCAGGAAGACCACCGGGTCGTCGGAGGCGATGGCCTGGCGCAGCAGTCCGTAGGCGTCGGCGACGGTGGCCGGGGTGACGACGTGCAGGCCCGGGGTGGCCATGTAGTAGGCCTCGGACGAGTCGCTGTGGTGCTCGACGCCGCCGATGCCGCCGCCGTAGGGAACCCGGACGGTGATCGGCAGGGGCATCCGGCCGCGCGTGCGGTTGCGCATCCGGGAGACATGGCTGACCAGTTGCTCGAACGCCGGGTAGGCGAAGGCGTCGAACTGCATCTCCACGACCGGGCGCAGGCCGTACATCGCCATGCCGACGGCGGTGCCGAGGATGCCGGCCTCGGCGAGCGGGGTGTCGGTACAGCGGTCCTCGCCGAACTCCTTGGCGAGCCCGTCGGTGACGCGGAAGACCCCGCCGAGGGTGCCGACGTCCTCGCCCAGGACGTGCACGGCGGGATCGGCGGCCATGGCGTCGCGCATCGCGCGCGTGAGCGCCTGGGCCAGGGTGGCGGGCTTGACGGCGACGGTGGTCATCGGGCGCCGCCTTCCCGTGCGCCGGGCTCCTCGCCGGCGCCGGACTGCTCCTGCTCGGCTTCCAGCTCGGCCCGCAGCAGGGCCCGCTGTTCACGCAGCTGGGTGGTGGTCTCGGCGTAGACGTGGTCGAAGAGGTCCATGGGGTCGAGCTCTGGCTCCCGGTTCATGTGTTCGCGCAAGGAGGCGGCCATGGTCTCGGCGTCCTGCCGGGCGGCCTCGATGCCGGCCTCGTCCAGCAGCCCGCGTGCGGTCAGTTCGCGTTCCAGCAGCTCGACCGGGTCGTGCGCGCGCCAGGCCGCGACCTCGGCGTCCTGTCGGTAGCGGGTGGCGTCGTCGGCGTTGGTGTGCGCGTCCAGGCGGTACGTCACCGCTTCCACCAGGGTCGGGCCGCCGCCCGCGCGGGCGTGTTCCACGGCCTCGGCGAGGACTTCGTGCACCGCGGCGGCGTCGTTGCCGTCGACCAGCCGTCCCGGCATGCCGTACCCGACGGCCTTGTGGGCCAGGGTGGGCGCGGCGGTCTGCTTCGCGAGCGGGACGGAGATGGCGAAGCCGTTGTTCTGGACCAGGAAGACGACCGGGGCCTGCCAGACGGCGGCGAAGTTCAGCGCCTCGTGGAAGTCGCCCTCGCTGGTGCCGCCGTCGCCGACCATGGCCAGCGCCACCACGTCGTCGCCCTTGAGGCGGGCGGCGTGGGCGAGGCCGACGGCGTGCGGCAGCTGGGTGGCCAGCGGGGTGCTGAGGGGGGCCACCCGGTGGGCGTGGGGGTCGTAGCCGCTGTGCCAGTCGCCGCGCAGCAGGGTGAGCACCTGGACCGGGTCCACGCCCCGGGCGACGACGGCGAGCGTGTCGCGGTAGCTGGGGAAGAGCCAGTCGCGTTCCGCGAGGGCCAGGGCGGCGCCGATCTGGCAGGCCTCCTGACCGGTGCTGGCCGGGTAGACGGCGAGCCGGCCCTGCTTGGTCAAGGCGGTGGCCTGCGCGTTGTAGCGGCGCCCGCGCACCAGCTCGGCGTAGAGCCTCAGCAGCAGGCCGGGGTCGGCCTTGGCGGCAGACTCGGTGCCGAGGACGCGGTAGGGCTCGGCGTCGGGCAGCAGCGGCGCGGGGTCCATACGGGGCTGCCAGGCGGGCGGCGGCGATGGCCGGTACGCGCCCCGCTGCTCCAGAACCGTCATGACGGCACCTCCTCGTGGGAGCGGCTACGGGAGACGGAGCGGCTGTGACCCGTCTCACCTACCGATTGTTCGGTCGACGGCGCATTTTGGCTACAGGCGGGCCGGGGCTGTGGACAAACGGTTCTCCACAGCCTGGAATGAACACAGGACGTCCACGGCGACGAAGCGGGGGAACATGGCGCCTGAACAAATGGCCTACGGACCGCGGGACGGTGGCGCGCTGCCGCCCCCACGCCCGCTGGACGCCATCGACCAGGACATCCTGAAGATCCTCCAGGGGGACGGCCGCGCCTCGATACGGTCCGTCGCCGAGCGCGTCCACGTCTCGCGCGCCAACGCCTACGCGCGGATCAACCGGCTCGTCGAGGACGGCGTGATCCGGGGCTTCAGCGCCCGCGTGGATCACGAACGGGCAGGTCACGGCACGTCCGCGTACATCACACTGAAGATCGTCCAGAACACCTGGCGCACCGTCCGCGAGCAGCTGCGGCAGCTGCCCGGCGCCTCCCACATCGCCCTGGTGGGCGGCGACTTCGACGTGCTGCTGCTGGTGCACACGCCCGACAACCGGGCGCTGCGCGAACTGGTGCTGACGCGGCTCCAGGCGATCCCCGAGGTGCTCAGCACCCGCACGCTGCTGGTGTTCGAGGAGGAGGACCTGGAGCCGGACGGCTGAGGTCAGCTCCGGCGCAGCCCCGAGAAGACCAGCCGGACGACGGCGTCGGCCATCTCCGGGCCGTTCGCGCCGCGCGCCTCCGGCCGGTACCACTCCACGATGGAGTTGATCATTCCGAAGACCAGCCGGGTGGCCAGCCGCACCTCCACGTCGCCGCGTATGTCCCCGTCGGCCGCCGCCGCCTTCATCAGCCCGGCCACCCGGTGGTCGAAGTCGCGGCGCCGCTCCAGCGCCCACCGCTCGGTCTCGGTGTTGCCGCGCACCCGCAGCAGCAGCGTCACGTAGGGCAGTTCGGCGGTGAGCACCTCCACCATCCGGCGCACGACGTGTTCCAGCCGGTCGGCGGCGCGCCCCCCGCGCGCGTGCTCCTCGTCCAGGATGGCGAACAGGCCGTCCAGGGCGCGGCTGACGGCCCGGCGCAGCAGCTCCTCCTTGCCGCTGACGTGGTGGTAGATCGACGACTTGGAGATGCCGGCCGCCTTGGACAGGTGCTCCATGGAGGTGCCGTCGTAACCGCGCTCGTTGAAGACCCGTACGGCGACGGTGAGCAGCGTCTCCGGGGTGTAGGTGTCGCGTCTGGCCGTGGTCATGAGGTGCTCTCCCGCCGGTCGTTGGCATAGGCGTGACGGTAGAGCGCGAGGGAGGGCGCGTAGCGTCCGGAGGGGTCGCGCTCGTGCATCTCGTCCAGGATGTCGAAGGCGAAGTCGCGGCCGAGCCTGCGGCTCCACTCGAAGGGCCCGAGCGGGTAGTTGACGCCCAGGCGCATCGCGGTGTCGATGTCCTCCTCGGTGGCCACGCCCTTGGCGACGGCGTCGTGGGCGAGGTCGATGATGCGGGCGACGGTGCGCGCGACGATCATGCCGGGGACGTCGCCGATGACGCTGACGTCCTTGCCGAGCGCCTGGAAGAGCCCGGTGGCCTCGGCGAGGGTCCGCGGCGTGGTGTCCTGGGAGGCGGACAGAGCGATTCGGGTGGCCGTGCGGTAGTCCAGGGCGAGGTCGAAGTAGACGACGTCCCCGAACTCGGAGGAGGTCTGGCCGTCGGCCAGGACCAGGTCGCCGCCGCCGGGCAGCACCAGGCGGGTGCCCTGGTTCTCGTCCTCCTGGCGGACCTCGATGCCCGCCTCGCGGATCAGCGTGAGCAGCTCGGCCGCCGGGCCCAGGCCGCCCTCGGCGACGACGTGGGCGGGCGGCCGCTCCTTGTCGGCGGTGTGCGGCTCGGGCCGCTCGGCGCCCTCGGCGTAGTCGTACCAGCCGCGCCCGCTCTTGCGGCCGAGCCGTCCGGACTCCACCAGCCGGCGCTGGACCAGGGAGGGGGTGAAGCGCACGTCCTGGAAGAAGGACTGCCACACCGAGTGGGTGACGGACTCGTTGACGTCCTGGCCGATCAGGTCGGTCAGCTCGAAGGCGCCCATCTTGAAACCGCCCGACTCGCGCAGGACCGCATCGATGGTCGCGGGGTCGGCGGCCTGGGCCTCGTAGACGGCGAACGCCTCGGCGTAGAAGGGCCGGGCGATGCGGTTGACGATGAAGCCCGGGGTGTCGGCGCAGGCCACCGGGGTCTTGCCCCAGGCGCAGGCGGTCTCGTACGCGCGCGTGGCCGACGTGAAGTCGGTGGCGAACCCGGAGACCACCTCCACCAGCGGCAGCAGCGGCGCCGGATTGAAGAAGTGCAGGCCGACGAAGCGGCCCGGATGGCGCAGGGCGCCGCCGATGGCCGTCACCGACAACGAGGAGGTGTTGGTGGCCAGCAGGCAGTCCTCGGCGACGATCTCCTCCAGCTCGCCGAAGAGCCGCTGCTTGACGTCCAGCCGTTCCAGGACGGCCTCCACCACCAGGGCGCAGTCGGCCAGCTCGGCGAGGCCGTCCGCGGGCGTGAGGCGGGCACGGGCCGAGTCCCGGTCGCCGGCGGAGAGCCGGCCCTTCTCCACGAGCCGGTCGAGCCGGGCGCCGATCGCTTCGGCCGCTTCCCGGGCCCGCCCGGGCACGGCGTCGTAGAGCCGTACGGGATGGCCGGCGACCAGCGCGACCTGGGCGATGCCCTGGCCCATGGTGCCGGTGCCGACGACGGCCACGGGGCTGCTGAGGTCGAGTGCTGTCATGTGCGCGATCCTCCCGCACGACGTTTTCCACAGATGCGGCGGACCCCCTTGTCCCGACCGATCGTTCGGTTACTCTAGCTCTGACGGGCAGCCCCTGCCCAGGTCACGGACTCGACGAAGAGGCTCTCCAGACGAGGAGTTGGTCCCGCATGGCCGCCGAACCGACCGCCCACGCGCTGCTCCAGAAGCACCGGCCCACGCTCGACCAGGCGCTGGAAGCGATCCGCACGCGCGCGTACTGGTCCCCGCACCCCGAGCACCCGAAGGCGTACGGCGAGAACGGCAGCCTGGACGCGGCGGCCGGCAAGGCCGCCTTCGACGCCCTGCTGGGCAACCGGCTCGACCTCACCGACCAGCCGGGCGTCGACGACTGGGTGGGCGGGGAGGTCTCCCCGTACGGTATCGAGCTGGGCGTGACGTACCCGCGTCCGGACATCGACGTGCTGCTGCCCGCCATGCGGGCCGGGCAGCGCGCCTGGCGGGACGCCGGCCCCGAGCTGCGGGCCGTGGTCTGCCTGGAGATCCTCAAGCGGATCAGCGACCGCACGCACCAGTTCGCGCACGCGGTCATGCACACCTCCGGCCAGGCGTTCATGATGGCGTTCCAGGCGGGCGGCCCGCACGCCCAGGACCGCGGCCTGGAGGCGGTGGCGTACGCGTACGCGGAACAGGTCCGCACCCCCGGGCAGGCGGAGTGGACCAAGCCGCAGGGCAAGCGCGACCCGCTGGTCCTCACCAAGCGGTTCACCTCCGTCCCGCGCGGCATCGGCCTGGTCATCGGCTGCAACACCTTCCCGACCTGGAACGGCTACCCGGGCCTGTTCGCCTCCCTGGCCACCGGCAACGCGGTCCTGGTCAAGCCGCACCCGCGCGCGGTACTGCCGCTCGCGCTGACCGTCCGGATCGCCCGGGACGTGCTCGCCGAGGCGGGCTTCGACCCGAACCTGGTCGCCCTGGCCGCCGAGCGCCCCGGCGAGGGCCTCGCCAAGACCCTCGCCCTGCGCCCCGAGATCAGGATCATCGACTACACGGGGTCGACGGCGTTCGGCGACTGGCTGGAGACCAACGCCCGCCAGGCGCAGGTCTACACGGAGAAGGCCGGCGTCAACACGGTGATCGTGCACTCCACGGACGACTACCAGGGCATGCTGTCCAACCTGGCGTTCTCGCTGTCCCTGTACAGCGGCCAGATGTGCACCACCCCGCAGAACCTGCTCATCCCCCGCGACGGCATCGCCACCGACCAGGGACACAAGTCCTTCGACGAGGTCACCGCCGACCTCGCGCGCGCGGTCGACGGCCTGCTCGGCGACGACGCCCGCGCGAACGCGCTGCTGGGCGCGATCGTCAACCCGGACGTCAAGGCCCGTCTGGAGGCCGCGGCCGGCCTCGGCGAGGTCGCCCTCGCCTCCCGCGAGGTCACCAACCCGGAGTTCCCGGACGCGGTGGTCCGCACCCCCGTCATCGTCAAGCTGGACGGCGCCAAGCCGGACGACGAGGCCGCGTACATGAGCGAGTGCTTCGGCCCGGTCTCCTTCGCGGTCGCCGTCGACTCGGCGGCCGACGCCGTGGAGCTGCTGCGCCGCACCGTGCGGGAGAAGGGCGCGATGACGGTCGGCGCGTACACCACGGACGCCGCGACCGAGCAGGCCGTCGAGGAGGCCTGCCTGGAGGAGGCGGCCCAGCTCTCCCTCAACCTGACCGGCGGGGTCTACGTCAACCAGACGGCCGCCTTCTCCGACTTCCACGGCTCCGGCGGCAACCCGGCGGCCAACGCGGCCCTGACCGACAGCGCCTTCGTGGCCAACCGCTTCCGGATGGTGGAGGTGCGGCGGGAGGCC
>NZ_JACBWZ010000285.1 GCF_013870595.1 Streptomyces sp. WELS2
ATCAGGCCCTGGCCGGAGCCGGGGACGGGCGGGACGTCGGCGGGCGGTGCCGGGTTGGCGACGGTGATCGTCAGGCCGTCGCCGGGGGCGCCGGTCAGGCGGACGGTGACCTCGGTGCCGGGGGCGTGCTTGCGGGCGTTGGTCAGGGCCTCCTGGGCGATGCGGTAGGCGGTGCGGCCGACGGAGGCGGGGACGGCGGCCGGATCGGCGACGCGATGGTCCAGGGTGACCTTCATCCCGGCCTCGCGGCACTCGGCGACCAGGGCGTCCAGCGCGGCCAGCGTCGGCTGGGGCCGCCCGCCGGAGGACTCCTCGGCGTCGCCGGCCCGCAGCACGCCGATGATCTCCCGCAGGTCCTGCAACGCCTCGTGCGCGCTCTCCCGGATCACCCCGGCGGCCCGCGCGATCTCCTCGCGGGGCGCGTCCGGCCGGAACTCCAGGGCCCCCGCGTGCACGCTGAGCAGGGTGAGCCGGTGGGCGAGCACGTCGTGCATCTCACGGGCGATGGCCTCGCGGGCCAGCCGCTGGGCCTGCTCGGCGCGCAGCCGGGCCTCGGTCTCCGCCCGGTGCGCCCGGTCCCTGAGGCTCAGCATCAGCATCCGCTTGGAGCGGACGAACATGCCCCAGCCGGTGATCGACACGGTGAGCAGCGTGGTGAACACGACGATGCCGGCGTAGGGCAGGTCGGGGTCGGGCCGCACCCAGTACAGCAGCGGCGTCAGCGCGAGGCCGGCGCCGCCGATCCAGGCGACGTACCGGAAGGGCCGGTGCACGGCGAGGGTGAACAGGGCGACCATGGCCGCGCCGCCCGCGGTGTCGGACAGCAGGCCGACCGGGATCATCGCGACGGCCAGCCCGACCGGCCACCGGCGGCGCAGCCAGACTGCGGCGCAGGACAGGCCGCCCAGCACCTGGTCGAGGACGGCGAGGGAGCGCGGCAGGCCGGTCTCCTCGGCCAGGGACCGCGCCGCCGCCAGGCCGATGAGGACGGCCAGGAGGAAGCAGGAGAAGTCGACGACCCAGTCCCGCGCGGTGCGCCGGGGCCGTCGTCCCGAGGACCCGGCGTCCGGGTCCAGTTCATGGATCAACGCGGACGGGAACAGCCACCGGCGGCCCGTGAACCCTCGCGGCGCCCGCCTCTGCTCGTCGTTGCTCACGGTCGGCAAATCTAGGCGGCTTCGGCGCTCCTCCGCCGCCCCGGGCCGGGATCGGCGACCGTAGGACCGGCGGCATCGACCGAAGTCGCACCGCCGGGGAACTTTCGGCGCGGTCCGCCGCCGCGCGGCGGGGCCTTTCGGCGGCGCGCGCCCGCCGCGCGGCCGATGCTCGGCAGGGCGCCGCCGGGCGAGAGTCGCCGGGTGAAGCAGCTACTGGAATTTCTCGGGTTCATCGCGTTGGTACAGGGGGTCATGGGGCTGGTGCACGAGTTCACCGACTGGCACGTGGGCCTGGTGCAGCGCCTCGGCTTCCTCGACGGCTACGAGGTCTACGCGAGCGTGGCGCTCATCGTGCTGGCGCTCGCCCTGTTCGCGGCGGCGGACAGCCGGAAACGGCCGTAGGTTAACCCCGGGGAAAATCATCGGGCGCGCCGGAAAACACTGTGTGATTGACATTGACATGCCATGATCTACGCGCGTCATCATGAGGGCATGAGATTCCCCCCACGCGCGACGCGCATCGGCGCAGCAGCCGCCCTCCTGTCCGCCCTCCTGGTGGGCGGCACCGTCACCGCCACCACGGCGGACGCCGCGGCCGCCTCGGTCGGCAGCGTCTGCTACGGCGATCTGCCCTCCCAGGCGTACGACACCCTGAAACTGATCGAACAGGGCGGTCCGTATCCGTACTCCCAGGACGGGGTCGTCTTCCAGAACCGGGAAGGCGTCCTGCCCAGCCACACGGCCGGCTACTACCACGAGTACACCGTGATCACTCCGGGCTCCCCCACCCGTGGTGCCCGACGCGTCGTCACCGGTCAGAAGTACCACGAGGACTACTACACGGCGGACCACTACGCCTCGTTCGACCTGATCGACTACGGCTGCTGAGCCCCTCCCCCACGGGGCCTGCCCGAGGAAGGGCGCGACACCCCGAGGCCCGGCCGCCGCGGCCGGGCCTTCGTCGTCGCGGTGTACGGGCGGCTCAGCCGGCGTGGGTGGAGAACAGTCCGCCGGTCGGGCCCTGCTTGTCGCCGCCCTGGGCCTTCTTCAGGGCGTTGGCCAGGCCCTCGATGGTGAGGGACTGCAGGATCACCCGGCCGTTGCCCTCCAGGGTGGCCAGCGACAGGCCCTCGCCGCCGAAGACGGCGTTCATGATCCCCTGGCGGTTGAGGCCGCCGACGCGCTGGACGCCGTACTGGATGCCCTCCTCGAAGGCGACCACACAGCCGGTGTCGACCTCGATCCGGCCGCCGAAGTCCGCCGGGTTCAGGTCGATGAAGTTGCCCGCGCCGGCGATGATCACCGTGCCGTGCCCGGTGAACTTCTCCAGGACGAAGCCCTCGCCGCCGCTCATGCCGGTGCGCCCGCCGGCGAAGGCGATGCCGAACTCGACGCTGGACTCGGCGGCCACGAAGGCGTCCTTCTCGGCGAACCACGCGCGCGTGCCGTCCAGCTCCAGGGCGCGCATCTCCCCGGGGAGCACGCCCGCGAAGCCGACCGTGCCCTCGCCGCCCTGGGCGGTGAAGTACTGGAAGGCCAGCGACTCACCGGCGAGCATGCGCTGCCCGACCTGCATGGCGGTGCCCATGGCCTGGCGCAGCAGCCCGCCCATGCCGCCGGAGCCGCCCTGCTGCTGTCCGCCGCCGCCCGACGGGCCGGACAACCGGGTCTCCATGGTCACGTTCGCCGTCTTGAACAGGAACTTCCCGGCCTCGCAGTACACGGTCTGGCCGGGACGCAGGTTGACGACCGCCATCTGCATGGCGTTGCCGACGATCTCTTGCTGAAGGGTCACGTGAGGGAGAACGCGTCAGGTGGACGGAAGAGTTCCGGACCGGCGGTACTCGGGTCCGCGAGGGTGACGCGGGGGCGCCCCGGTGCTGTCCGGCCGGGGCGCCCCACGCGCGCGTGAGCGGGGATCAGCCGCCCAGCTCCTGGTGACGGGCGGCCAGGCCGCTCGCGCCGCGCTCGGTCAGCGAGCCGAACAGACGCAGCCGGGAGATGCCGCCGTCGGGGAAGATGTCGATCCGCGCGTGCGTGCCGACCGCCGCCTCGGGCAGGACGAAGCGGTGGTTGGTGTCGGGCTGGAGCCGGGTGCGCGGCAGGACCTCGGTCCACTCGCCGTCCTCGCCGTCCCGCACGGACACCGACGCCCAGCCGGCGCTGTTGCCCTTCAGGTAGGCGGTGTCGATCTCGACGGCGCGGATGGCGGACTGGGCGACGAGCCGGTAGCGGATCCAGTCGTTGCCCTGGTCGCGGCGGCGGCGGGTCTCCCAGCCGTCGTCCATCTTGCGCGAGCGGCCCGGCTGGATGGTGTTGGTGGCCGGCGAGTAGAAGAGGTTGGAGGCGTCCTCGACCTGGCCGCCGTTCTCCAGCGCGACCACGTCGAAGGTGCCGAGCGCCGCCAGCCACTCGGGGTCCGGGACGACCTCGCCGTACACCCGCAGGCGGGCGATGCCGCCGTCGGGGTGCTGGTTGATCCGCAGGTGGGTGAAGCGCTGCTCGACGGTGACCTCGAAGCCGTTGGCCGCGTGGCCGCCGACCGCGGTGCGCGGCACGAGGGTGGTCCACTTCACGTCGTCGCCGAGCAGTTCCTCGGGCGAGGGCGAACCGGGTACGCAGGCACCCTCGACGGAGACGGCCTGCGGGTAGTTGCCGCGGAAGTGGGCGGTGTCGACCACGATGCCGCGGATCACCCCGGGCGCGCCGAGGCGGACGAGCGCCCAGTCGTGGTCCTCGGCGGTGGGCCAGGGGTGCTCGGCGGAGGCTCCGCGGCGGCGGCGGGTCTCCCAGCCGTCCATGATCTTGCCCTTGTGGCCGAAGTGCTCGGGGTCGAACTCGGCCCGCTCGGGCACCAGCAGGTTCTCCCGCTGGGCGAAGAACTCGTCGTTGGCGGCGATGACACCGGCGCCGAGCTGCCGGTCGGCGAGGTTGGCGTACTGGGTGAAGGGGAAGTCGGCGGTGCGGTAGTCCGCGTACGGGTCGCCGCCTCCGTAGGGGTTCGCGTCGCCGGTGAAGCTGGGTATCGCCGTCACGGTGATCAGTTCTTCCTTTCGAGGCTCGGTGGATGGGGTTCAGCGGGTCCGGCTGAGCAGCGTCCCCTTCGGTTCGGTGAACTCGCCGTCGGCGACGATGCGTTCGCCGCGCAGCCAGGTGGACTTGACGACGCCGTACAGGGTCCTGCCGGCGTAGGCGGTGACCCGGTTGCGGTGCTGGAGGCCGGCCGGGTCGACGGTGAAGGTCTCGTCGGGGGCGAGGACGGCGAAGTCGGCGTCGCGGCCGGCCTCGATGGCGCCCTTCCGGGTCAGCCCGACCAGCTCCGCGGTCCGCGCGGACATCCAGCGGACGACGTCCTCGAGGGTGTGGCCGCGCTTGCGGGCCTCGGTCCACACCGCCGGCAGGCTCACCTGGAGGCCGGCTATGCCGCCCCAGGCGGTGGCGAAGTCGTCGGTCTTCAGGTCGGCGGTGGAGGGCGAGTGGTCGGTGACCACGCAGTCGATGGTGCCGTCGGCCAGGGCCTCCCACAGCAGGTCCTGGTTGGCGGACTCGCGGATGGGCGGGCAGCACTTGAACTCGCTGGCGCCGTCGGGGACTTCCTCGGCGGTGAAGGCGAGGTAGTGCGGGCAGGTCTCCACCGTGACGCGCACGCCCTCGGCGCGGGCGGCGCGGATCAGCGGCAGGGCGTCGCTGGAGGACAGGTGCAGCACGTGCACGCGGGCGTTCAGGCGCCGGGCCTGCGCGATGAGGTTCGCGATGGCGGTGTCCTCGGCGTCGCGCGGACGGGAGGCGAGGAAGTCGGCGTACTTGGGGCCGCCGTGCTGCGGGGCGCTGTCCAGGTGGTGCGGGTCCTCGGCGTGCACGATGAGCAGCCCGTCGAACCCGGCGATCTCGGCCATCGACCGGGCGAGCCGGTCCTGGTCGAGGTGCGGGAACTCGTCCACGCCGGACGGGGAGAGGAAGGCCTTGAAGCCGAAGACGCCGGCGTCGTGCAGCGGGCGCAGGTCCTTGACGTTGTCGGGCAGGGCGCCGCCCCAGAAGCCGACGTCGATGTGCGCCTTGTCCCGGGCCACGTCCTGCTTGATCCGCAGGTGCTCGACCGTGGTGGTGGGCGGCAGGGAGTTGAGCGGCATGTCGATCAGGGTGGTGATGCCGCCGGCCGCCGCCGCGCGGGTGGCGGTCCAGAAGCCCTCCCACTCGGTGCGGCCCGGGTCGTTGACGTGCACATGGGTGTCGACCAGTCCGGGCAGCAGTACGTGGTCTCCGACGTCCTCCAGCCGGGCCGCGGCCGGCACCTCGGCGTCGTACGGCAGGACGGCCGTGATCTTCCCGCCGGAGACGGTGACCGTGGCGGCCCTCGTGCCTTCCGGAGTGATCACTCGCGTCGAGCGCAGCACCAGTTCAGCGTCGGACACCCGAACCCCTCTCTATACCGCCCTGTTCACGTCCAGGAAACGGGATTTACACCCATGTAACGGACTTCAACGTTCTGTTGAAGGAGTCTTCACTTCCGCTACTCCGCCGTCAAGAGGCACCCTTCGAGGTGCGCGCGGGACTCACCCACTCTGGACGTTTCCACAAAGCGGAATTAGAATTCCAACAAGCAGAACGTAGCTACGTACAAGCGGGGAGTCAACCGACTGCCGGGTAGGCTTCTGCTCTCCCGCCAGTCCCGAAAGGAACGCGCCGTGCCGACGTCCAGCGCCAGCACCACCGACTCCGCGAAGCCCTCCGCCGCCGGCGGGGTGCAGTCCCTGGAGCGCGCCTTCGACCTGCTCGAGCGGATGGCGGACGCGGGCGGCGAGGTGGGCCTCAGCGAGCTGTCCGCGGCCAGCGGCCTGCCGCTGCCGACCATCCACCGGCTGATGCGCACCCTGGTCGCCTGCGGCTATGTCCGCCAGCAGGCGAACCGGCGCTACGCGCTCGGCCCCCGCCTGATCCGCCTCGGCGAGTCCGCCGCCCGGCTGCTCGGCACCTGGGCCCGGCCGTATCTGGCCCGGCTGGTGGAGGAGACCGGCGAGACGGCCAACATGGCGCTGCTCGACGGCGACGAGATCGTGTACGTCGCCCAGGTCCCGTCGAAGCACTCGATGCGGATGTTCACCGAGGTGGGCCGGCGGGTCCTGCCGCACTCCACCGGCGTCGGCAAGGCGCTGCTCGCCGGGGTCCCGGACGACGAGGTGCGGGCGCTGCTGGCGCGCACCGGCATGCCCGCGGCCACCGAGAAGACCATCACCACGCCGGAAGGGTTCCTCTCGGCGCTGGAGGAGGTACGGCGGATGGGCTACGCGGTGGACGACAACGAACAGGAGATCGGCGTGCGCTGCCTCGCCGTGTCGGTGCCCGACTCCCCCACGGCGGCGGCCATCTCCATCTCCGGGCCGGCCGGACGGGTCACGGAGACGGCCACGGAGAAGATCGTGCCGGTGCTCCAGCAGGTCGCCCGCGAACTCTCCGCCGCACTGGCCAGCCAGAACCAAGGGTGAGCGGCACGGCGCCGAGGAGGTCGTCCGGCCGCCCGCCCGGGCCGGCCGAGTAGCCCTACTCATGCGCTCGCGGGTCCCCGTGGACAGGGTGGCGGGCATGGATCTCCCCGTCGCCCCGCCGGCCTTCGACGCCACCGACGGCCCCGGGCCGCACCGGCCCGGGCCCCGGCATCGGTGCCGGATGCGCGCTGGTGTTCCTGGAACCGGCCGCCCCGGCGGTGGTCCTCGGCCTGTGGTGGCTGTCCGCGTTCACCCTCGATCCGGCCCGGACGGTCACGGTCGGCCCGCTGTGGAACTGCCTGATCGCCGCGCGGGCCGGGGCCGTCGTCACCATGGCCACCCAGGCCCCTCATGGCCGCCCTGCTCTGCTTGATCGTCATCGGCGGAACCGTGGCGCGGTCCCACGAGGACCGGCGGTGCCGCGAGATCCCGACGGCACCGGGCTGCCGGGCCACCCCCCGACCAGGGGAGAAGGGACCGGGCCACCAACACCCGACCCCGGCCGCGCGGCGAAGTAGACCATGCCC
>NZ_JACBWZ010000286.1 GCF_013870595.1 Streptomyces sp. WELS2
CGAGTCCTTGGCGGCCCGCAACACCTTGTCGATGTCCAGGTAGCTGCTGGCCGGAGTGTCACCGCCCAGCGCGAAGGCCTCGTCGGCGGTGCGGACATGCAGGGCCGCCCGGTCCGGGTCGGCATAGACGGCGACACTCGCGATCCCGGCGTCCCGGCAGGCCCGGGCCACGCGGACAGCGATTTCGCCACGGTTGGCGATGAGCACCTTGCGCAGACTCACGTGTGTCCTCTCACGACGAAGACGTCCAGGCGGGCCGCGCTGCGGCCGCCCAGGCGACGGCGGATCCATGGGCGGGGTTGGCCCGGCACCAGGCGAGTGCGGGTCGCGGCGGTGCCGACCCGCCCCCGGAACTGCGGGAGACCGACAGCAACACCGTGGCCAGCGCGGCCAGTTCATCGGCGTCGGGACTGCCGTGTGCCACCACGACGAGTGGCCGGCCGGCGCTCACTGGGGCTGGTTCCCGTGCTTGCGCGTGGGCAGCGGGGCGTGCTTGTGGCGCAGCATGGCCAGCGCCTCGATCAGCCGGGACCGCGTCTCGGCGGGGTCGATCACATCGTCGACCAGGCCGCGCTCGGCGGCGTAGTAGGGGTGCATGAGCTGGGTGCGGTACTCCTCGATCCGCGCCCGGCGCGTCGTCTCGGGGTCGTCGGACGCCGCGATCTCCTTGCGGAAGACGACGCCCGCCGCACCCTCCGCGCCCATCACCGCGATCTCGTTGGTCGGCCAGGCCAGGGCGAGGTCGGTGCCGATGGAGCGGGAGTCCATGACGATGTAGGCCCCGCCGTACGCCTTGCGCAGGGTCAGCGAGATCCTCGGCACGGTCGCGTTGCAGTACGCGTACAGCAGCTTGGCGCCGTGCCGGATGATCCCGCCGTGCTCCTGGTCGACACCCGGCAGGAAGCCGGGCACGTCGACGAGGGTCACCAGCGGGATGTTGAACGCGTCGCAGGTCTGCACGAACCGCGCGGCCTTCTCGGACGCCTCGATGTCCAGGACGCCCGCCAGCGCGGCGGGCTGGTTGGCGACGATGCCGACGACCTCGCCGTCCAGCCGGGCGAACGCGCAGATGATGTTGGTGGCCCAGGTCTCGTGGACCTCGAAGTACTCGCCGTGGTCGACTATCTCGCCGATGACCCGCTTCATGTCGTACGCCCGGCCGGGCTCGGCGGGCACGATGTCGTAGAGCGCCTCGTTGGAGCGGTCGGCGGGGTCGTCGGCGGGTTCGGCGGGCGGGCGTTCCCGGTTGTTGGCGGGCAGCATCGCGAGCAGGTGCCGGACGTCCTCCAGGCAGGTCCGCTCGTCGTCGTACGCGAAGTGCGCGACGCCGGAGAGCGTGGAGTGCGCGTCGGCACCGCCGAGCGCGTCCTGGGTGATCTGCTCGCCGGTCACGGCCTGGACCACGTCGGGGCCGGTGATGAACATCTGCGAGGTGCCGCGCACCATGAACACGAAGTCGGTGAGTGCCGGGGAGTACGCGGCGCCGCCCGCGCACGGCCCGAGGATCACCGAGATCTGCGGGATGACGCCGGAGTTGCGGACGTTGCGCTGGAAGATGCCGCCGTAGCCGGCCAGCGCGGTCACGCCCTCCTGGATGCGGGCACCCGCGCCGTCGCAGAGGCCGACGATGGGCGCACCGGCCTTCTCGGCCAGGTCCATGATCTTGTGGATCTTCTCGGCGTGGGCCTCACCGAGCGCGCCGCCGAAGATGCGGAAGTCGTGGGCGTAGGCGAAGACGGTGCGGCCGTGCACCGTTCCCCAGCCGGTGACGACGCCGTCGGTGTACGGCCGCTTCGCCTCCAGTCCGAACCCGGTCGCCCGGTGCCGGCGCATCCCCTCGACCTCGGTGTACACCCCCTCGTCGAAGAGGAGTGCCAGTCGCTCGCGCGCGGTCAGTTTGCCCTTGGCGTGCTGCGCCGCGGTGGCCGCCTCGCCCGGCCCGAGACGCACGGCTTCGCGTACCTGGGCGAGTTCGGCCGTGCGGGCGCTCAGGGATGAGAAGTGCGCCGTCGCCAACGGCCGCTCTTCAACGGTGCTCATGTGCCGCCCCCTTCTGGAAGGTCGTACAAGCGGTTCATGCCGGACGAGGCTGTGCCCGGTGGCTAGAGCCGTCCTGGAAGCCGTCTGGAAGGCGGGGTCAGGCATGGCAGGCGGGCAGGCCGCCGTTGAACTCCACCATCTCCGCGAACAGCGCCGGCATGTCCACCGGGCAGCCGCGCTCGGCCCCGCGCTCCTCGAGATAGGCGCGGTGCAGGTTCGGGACGATCCGCTCGGCGTCCAACAGCTTGGCGTACGCGCCGAGTTCGGCCTCGCGGGCCACGTCCAGGACGGTGGCACCGGCCGCCACGCCCTCCTTCGCCAGCCGCTGGAGCAGCAGGAGGTACCCCTCGGTGGTGTCCAGCAGTTCCTCGCCGGCCACCGGTCCGTGCCCGGCCACCACCACGCGGGGCCGCAGCGCGCGCAGCGCCCGCACGGCGTCGAGCGAGCCGGCCACCGAGCCCATCGGGCAGAACGGTGTCGCTCCGGACATCACGATGTCCCCGGTGAACAGCACGCGCTGCCCGGGCAGCCACACCACGACGTCACTGCCGGTGTGGGCGGGGCCCAGGTGCAGCACCCGGGCCTCCGTGCCGCCGACGTGGACGGTGAGCCGGTCCTCGAACGTCAGCTGGGGCGGGCGCAGTTCGAGATCGCCCCAGCACACGTCAGGCCACAGTGTCGTCAGGTGCATCCCGATCCCGGTGACCTCCGTCCGGGCGCCGCGGTGCCCGACGACGGTGGCCTCGGGGAAGAGGTAGTTGCCGAAGGTGTGATCGCCGTGCGAGTGGGTGTTGACCAGCAGCCGGGGCAGGGCGGGACTGACACTCCTGACGGCCTCGCGCAGCGCCAGGGCCCGGCGCTCGGTCGCCGCGGTGTCGATCAGCAGGGCCTCTCCCTCCGCCACGACGAGACCGGCGTTGTTCAGGCACCAGCCACCGTCCGGCTGGACGTAGGCGTAGACGTCGTCGGCGATCTCCGACAGGTACGGCGGCATGCTCTCTCCTCGGTGGGTCGTGGGTCGTTCCGTTCTCGCCACGACCCTGACGCCCCCGGCTCGAGGACCACCGGCAGTCCCGCTCAAGCGCCCGCTCCCGGTACCTGTCCGCCCCCTTCGCACAGCCGCCACGAGCGCGCCCGGAGCGCGTCTCGGGCATCCGTCGAGCATGCCTGGAGCAGACCGTACGTGCTGCGCGTACCCAGGGGCACGAAACCTCACATACCGTCAGAAAGCGTTTACTCGTTCGGAACAAGCGCTGTGTATGATCAAGTTACTCAGGGGCCGACCGCCCTGAGGTGGGGGGGGCGGAACGTGATACGAGTCATGTTGGCCGAGGACATGGAGATGATCCGTGGTGCCCTCGTGGCCCTGCTGGCGGGCGAGCGCGGCATCGAGGTCGTGGCCGAAGTGGGCCGGGGGGACGCCGTGGTGCCGACGGCGCTGGAACACCGCCCCGATGTCCTCGTGGTGGACATCGACCTGCCGGGACTGGACGGACTGAGCGCCGCCGCGGCCCTGCACGAGCAGTTACCGCAGTGTCGCACGCTGGTCCTGACGGCGCTGGGGCGGCCCGGGGCCCTCCAGCGGGCGATGGCCGCGGGCGTCAGCGGTTATCTGCTCAAGGAAGCGCCCCCGAAAGAACTGGCCACCGCCATAAGGCGGATCGCCGCAGGCGGCCGCGTCATCGATCCCGAACTCGCGCTCGCCTCCTGGGAGAGCGACGTCAGCCCGCTCACCCCGCGCGAGACGGAAGTGCTGCGTCAGGCGGCCACCGGCGCCGACCCCGCGGAGATAGCCCGCCGGATGCACCTGTCGACCGGGACCGTGCGCAACTACCTCGCGTCCGCGGTCTCCAAACTCCACGCGCGCAACCGGCTGGACGCCGTGCGCATCGCCGAACAGGCCGGCTGGCTGTAGCCCACCGCGGCCCAAGTGCTGTAACCCGTCACGGCCCGGACGCTGTAACCCACCACGTTCCGAACGCCGTTACTCACCGAGGTCCAAGCGGTGTTGCCCGCCACGGCCGGAACGCCGTGGCCCACCACGGCCAAAGCCGTGCCGGGGCCCGGCGGACCGGGCACCTCGGCAGGACTTCGGCGTGACGCGCGGGCGCGGCCGGCGCCGCTCAGGTCGCCGCATATGTTTCGTACGACGTCACGGACTGCGGGGCACGGGCGGTCAGATGGAACCAGCCCCCCTCGTGCGTCCAGGTCAGTGTGCCGTCGAACGCGGTGAGCCGGGAGGACAGGCTCGCCAGGCCGGTGCCCAGTGGCTCACCGTCGTCGACCTCCCCCCTGTAGCCGTCGTTGGAGAGCCGTAGCAGGACGGTGCCGTCCTCGCTGCTCAGTGTGATCCGGCAGAGGCCGGCCTTGCTGTGGCGCAGGATGTTCGTCGCGCCCTCGCGCAGCACGAGCGAGAGGGCCGCGCCCAGCGCCGGGTCGTGCACCTCCGAGGCGTCGCCGTAGACCAGCGTTTCCACGCCGGCCGCCGCCAGCACCCGGCGCACGGAGGCGAGTTCGACGCCGAGGGAGAGCCGCCGCGCGGCCGAGGAGAAGGAGCGCATCTCGGCGAGCGTCCTGCGGGACAGTGCCAGCAGCTCGGCCACCTCTTCCCTGACCCGCGGGTCGTTCTGCACCAGATACCGGTCGACGAGTTCCGCCTTGACCGTGATGGCCGACAGGCTGTAACCGAGCACGTCGTGCACATCGCGCCGCAGCTGGCGGCCCTCGCGCAGGGTCCGTTTCCGCTCCTCGACGATTCTGCGCTGCTGGGCCCAGAGCATCCCCCGGATCTGGCGCCGGCACTCGAGCGCCACCAGCGACACGACCAGGGCCAGGGCCGGGTAACTCAGCGCGTCCGGCATGAGCACCAGCAACGGAGTCACCGCGAGCGCGGGCAGCAGCGCCAGGGGAACGCACAGGCGGCGCGGTCTACAGGCCGAGGCATCCATGACCAGCAGGGCGGGCAGGCCCGCGTACATCAATACGGTCAGCAGGGCGACCAGGCCCCGCAGTATTCCGTGGCCGCCCCACAGGGGGGCGTCGGCCACCATGGCCGCGCCCATGGCCGGCACCGTGACGATCACCACCGGAACCAGGTGTCTCGCACATTTCCTGCGCGCGATGTGAGAGATCACCTGGCCCTGCCTAATACGGCTCGGTCGGGGTGGCCGATACACGCCACGAGGCTGGGGGGCAGCCCCCGGGTACAGGTGGTCAAACTGTAGAGATCGTGCGTAACCATCCGGACCTCCTGTATTTTTTGTAGAGGCAGGTCCCTGAAATTACAAACCGGTCTCACGGTTCGTCAACGGGCACCTGTCCTCTCCTCGCAGCTCACGGCACCATCGTTCGAAGGCGGCAGGGCAACGTCCGCTCGATTGCCGGACAAACACTCCACCGGATCGCCGGGTATCAGGACGGGAGGCGCGTCCCTATAAAACCGACTCGCCGGTTTTGTTTGTGTGGAGTGCCGTCTCCGGCCGGGTCATGGGCGCGAGGAACCAGGGCGACGGCCAACCGCGGCGGTGAGCGGGGGATTCCCACCGCCGCGGCAGGCCGCCGCCCCGGTGACCGCCGGTACGGCGCCGACCGCCGCACCGGTCACGTCGTACCGGCGGTGCCTGGGTCAGGCCTTGGGCGCGGCCTGCCGGACGAAGTCCTCCAGCGAACCAGGCTTCACCTGCGGGTACTTGGCGTTGTCCAGGGTGTCGAACTTCGCCTTGCCCGTCACCATGCACCACTGGTACTGCAGACCCACGTAATCGAACGGGTTCTGGGTGGCGGCGGCCTGCCGGGTGATCTCCGCGCGCAGCTCGTCGGCGGTGCCGAGGTTCTTCAGGGTCAGGCTGCGGCCGGTGGCCCGCTCGAGGGTCTGGTGGAACTGGCGCATCGACAGCACGTCACCGGCGAACCGCTGGGTGCCCTTGGCCTCCGGGTCGAGGGCGACCGCGGCGGTGAAGGCGGCGGTGTCCTGGATCGAGGTGATGTCGATCGGCTGGTCGGGGTTGCCCCAGTGCGAGACGGTCCCCGCCTCCCAGTCGACGAATCCCAAGAAGCCGATCATGACCTCGTAGAACGCGCCGTTGAGCACGGAGATCACGTCGAGGCTGGTGTCGCCGTACGCGGCCGCCGCCTGCCGGCGCCAGCCGACCATGACGTTGTCCTCGTTGTCCAGCTTGGTGATGTCGAACGCGAAGTCGGAGGGGATGAAACGGCGGGCACCGGCCTGCTCGGCGGCGCGCACCAGGTTCACCTGTCCGTCGATGATCAGGTCCGGGCCGCCCTGGATGGCCGAGACCACGGTGGCGGCGTCGCCGATCGCGGCGGCCAGCTTCTCCACCGGGTCGGTGATGTCACCCTCGACGATCTCCAGGCCACGGGCCTGAAGCTCGGTGAGGGCGGCCTTCTTGTCGCCGTCGGTGCCCGGCCGGACCAGCGCCCGCACGGAGCCGCCCTGGTCCAGCAGGGAGCTGACGATCTGGCCGCCCAGCAGGCCGGTGGCGCCGGCCACGAAGATCTTGGATGCGGTGGTCATGGTGTTGTCGTTCTCCTCGGTAAGTCCCGGGCCTCGGCCGGCCCGGACGATTGTGCGCAAGGTGCTTGCTGAGAAAGGTGGTTCACGGGATGAGCAGGGTCTTGCCGATGGTGTTGCGCGCCTCCACGGCGGCATGCGCCTCGGCCGCCCGCTCCAGCGGGTAGCTCTGGCCGATGACCGGCTTGATCTCGCCGGCGACCGCCAGGCCGAGCACGTCGGTGACCAGCTCGCGGGCGAACGCGGGCCGGTTCCAGATCAGACCCGCGCTGAAGCCGGTCAGGGTCAGACCGCGGCCGAACAGCTCCATGGGCTTCACGTCGAGCGGCTGCCCGCTGGAGAAGCCGAACACGATCTGCCGGCCGGCGCCGGGGGCGAGCAGCGAGAAGGACTCGCGCCCGAGTTCGCCGCCGACGTGGTCGTAGACGACCTCCACGGCGCCCCCGGCGGCCTGGCGCACCTGGTCGGTCCAGCCCGGCAGCGAGTAGTCCACGACGTGGTCCGCGCCCAGCTCCTTGACGAGGCCGAGCTTGGCGCCGCCGCGGGCCGTGCCGATCACCGTCGCGCCGGCCCGCTTG
>NZ_JACBWZ010000287.1 GCF_013870595.1 Streptomyces sp. WELS2
CCCTGCGCTTGACCGGGCGCGGCGCGGCGCGCAGCGCGAGGGCGCCCATCACACCGAGCAGCGACAGGCTGTAGAGGATCACGAAGACGGGTTTGGCCGCGCGACCCGCGTGGAGACCGTGGATCAGCGCCGCGCACCATGCGGGGTAGGCCAGCATGTGCATGGCCCGCCAGCGCGCCGCGACCGGGGCCGGGGCGGCCAGGGCTCCGCGCAGGGCGCCCGTGACCCCCACGAAGACCATCAGCAGGCCGGCGAGCGAGCCCAGCCCGATCAGACCGGCGATCCCGGTGACGCCGAGCGAGAACGGCACGACCGCGGCGATCACCTCCGTGTGGCCGAGCGCGATCTTCGTGGTGATGTGCAGCAAGAGGAACGCGATCGAGGCGACCGCGGTCGTCCGGTGCACCGCCTGGCCGATGATCCGGTGCCGGGTGTTCAGGAAGATCCGGTCCTGGGCGAACAGGCCCCAGATCACCGAGCAGCTCAGCGAGACGAGGGACAGCACGCCCGCGCCGAAGTTCAGGAACTCGCGGAACCGAACGCCTCCGGCCAGCACGGACACGGGTATGAGCAGCAAGGCGACAGCGGACGCCACCCCATAGGCCGAGCGGCCCGGTAGGGGAAGCGAGCTGGTACGACGACGAGGGTTCATGGGGGGCGACTCCGAGCAGTTTCGGGTGAGCGGTCCCGCTGCCGCACTCTAAGTGGCGCCATACCGATCAGTACGTGGTTTGGGTTATTGCGTTGTTATCGACGGACAATCTGATCGGAGTGGCGTCCCATAGGGAGAGGTACGCGAAGTAATCGCTGACCTTTGTTTCCGTACCGGCGGGCTTCGTGGACATGTCCTTCAGGGATACGGAAGCGCGTCGCGGCTTGCTCAAGGGCTGCGGTACCCTAGCGCCATGCGTGCCGTACGCCTTCTGCTTAGCGGGCCGCGCTGATCAGTACCGACCCCGGTCCAGCCGTGAGGTCGGCATCGGCGCGGCATCCCCTCCTGCGTGAGGGGTTTTTTCATTTCCGCAGGCAGAGACGATCGATGGAGCTTTGAGGATCATGAGCGAGACGAACCCCGCTGCCACCGCCGCGTCGGCGGAGGCCGCGCCGCACCGCTACACGGCCGCCATGGCAGCCGAGATCGAGGCACGCTGGCAGGACTTCTGGGACGCCGACGGCACCTACGCGGCGCCGAACCCCACGGGCGACCTGGCGGGCGACCCCGAGCTGGCCGCCAAGCCCAAGAAGTTCATCATGGACATGTTCCCGTACCCCTCGGGCGCGGGCCTGCACGTCGGCCACCCGCTGGGCTACATCGCCACCGACGTCTACGCCCGGTTCCAGCGCATGACCGGCCACAACGTCCTGCACACCCTCGGCTTCGACGCCTTCGGCCTGCCCGCCGAGCAGTACGCCGTGCAGACCGGCACGCACCCCCGCGTGTCCACCGAGGCCAACATCGAGAACATGAAGGCCCAGCTGCGCCGGCTGGGCCTGGGGCACGACAAGCGCCGGTCGTTCGCCACGATCGACCCGGAGTACTACAAGTGGACCCAGTGGATCTTCCTGCAGATCTTCAACTCCTGGTACGACGACGAGGCGCGCAAGGCCCGCCCGATCTCCGAGCTGATCGCCCGGTTCGAGTCCGGTGAACGCGCCATTCCGGGCACCACGCGCGCGTGGAGCGAACTGAGCGCCCGTGAACGCGCCGACATCCTGGGCGAGTACCGCCTGGCCTACGCCTCCGACGCGCCCGTCAACTGGTGCCCCGGCCTGGGCACCGTGCTGGCCAACGAGGAGGTCACCGCCGACGGCCGTTCCGAGCGCGGCAACTACCCGGTCTTCAAGGCCAAGCTGCGCCAGTGGAACATGCGCATCACCGCCTACGCCGACCGGCTGCTGGAGGACCTGGAGGAGCTGGACTGGCCCGAGGCCATCAAGCTCCAGCAGCGCAACTGGATCGGCCGCAGCGAGGGCGCCCGCATAGACTTCCCGATCGACGGCGAGCGCATCACGGTCTTCACCACCCGACCGGACACCCTGTTCGGCGCGACCTACATGGTGCTGGCGCCCGAGCACCCGCTGGTCGAGAAGTTCACCCCCGAGGCGTGGCCCGAGGGCACGCACGAGGTGTGGACCGGCGGCCACGCCACCCCGGCCGAGGCCGTCGCCGCCTACCGCGCGCAGGCCGCCTCGAAGTCCGACGTGGAGCGGCAGGCCGAGGCGAAGGACAAGACCGGCGTCTTCACCGGCGCGTTCGCGACCAACCCGGTCAGCGGCGAGCGGATCCCGGTCTTCATCGCCGACTACGTCCTGATGGGCTACGGCACCGGCGCGATCATGGCCGTCCCGGCCCACGACAGCCGTGACTTCGCCTTCGCGCGCGCCTTCGAGCTGCCCGTCCGCTGCGTGGTCGAGCCGACCGACGGCCGCGGCACCGACCCGTCCACCTGGGACGACGCCTTCGTCTCCTACGACGCGAAGATCGTCAACTCCGACAGCGACGACCTGAGGCTGAACGGCCTGGGCGTGGCCGAAGCCAAGGCGCGCATCACCGAGTGGCTGGCGGACAAGGGCATCGGCGAGGGCACCGTCAACTTCCGGCTGCGCGACTGGCTCTTCAGCCGCCAGCGCTACTGGGGCGAGCCCTTCCCGATCGTCTACGACGAGGACGGCGTCGCCCACGCCCTGCCCGAGTCGATGCTGCCGCTGGAGCTGCCCGAGGTCGAGGACTACAGCCCGCGCACCTTCGACCCGGACGACTCCGACACCCAGCCCGAGACCCCGCTGTCGCGCAACGAGGAATGGGTCAACGTCACCCTGGACCTGGGCGACGGCCCCAAGAAGTACCGCCGCGAGACCAACACCATGCCCAACTGGGCCGGTTCCTGCTGGTACGAGTTCCGCTACCTGGACCCGCACAACGACCGCAAGCTGGTGGACCCGGAGATCGAGCGGTACTGGATGGGCCCGCGCGAGGGCCTGCCGCACGGCGGTGTGGACCTGTACGTCGGCGGCGCCGAGCACGCCGTGCTGCACCTGCTGTACGCGCGCTTCTGGTCCAAGGTCCTGTACGACCTGGGGCACGTCTCCTCCGCGGAGCCGTTCCACAAGCTGTTCAACCAGGGCATGATCCAGGCCTACGTGTACCGCGACAGCCGGGGCATCGCGGTGCCGGCCGCCGAGGTGGAGGAGCGCGACGGCGCGTACTACTACCAGGGCGAGAAGGTCAGCCGCCTGCTGGGCAAGATGGGCAAGTCCCTGAAGAACGCGGTGACCCCGGATGAGATCGCCGCCGAGTACGGCGCCGACACACTGCGCCTGTACGAGATGGCCATGGGCCCGCTGGACGTCTCCCGCCCGTGGGACACGCGCGCGGTGGTCGGCCAGTTCCGGCTGCTGCAGCGGCTGTGGCGCAACATCGTCGACGAGACCACCGGCGAGGTCACCGTCACCGACGCCGAGCCCGACGACGAGACCCTGCGCGCCCTGCACAAGGCCGTCGACGGCGTGCGCCAGGACCTGGAGGGCCTGCGCTTCAACACCGCCATCGCCAAGGTCACCGAGCTGAACAACCACCTGACCAAGGCCGGTGGCCCGGTGCCGAGGTCCGTGGCCGAGCCGCTGGTGCTGATGGTCGCCCCGCTGGCCCCGCACATCGCCGAGGAACTGTGGCGCAGGCTGGGCCACACCGATTCCGTCGTCCACCGGGACTTCCCGGTCGCCGACCCGGCCTACGTCGTCGACGAGACCGTGACCTGTGTCGTACAGGTCAAGGGCAAGGTCAAGGCCCGGCTGGAGGTGCCGCCCGCCATCTCCGAGGAGGAGCTGGAGAAGGTGGCGCTGGCCGACGAGAAGGTGATCGCGGCGCTGGGCGGCGCGGGCATCCGCAAGGTGATCGTGCGGGCGCCGAAGCTGGTCAACATCGTTCCCGCGTAACTACCGGCGCACGACCGGGCCGGTACCGGCGCACACCGCCCACACGGCGTGCAACCGGGGCGCGAAAAAGGGCGTTTCCACCGGCTCGGGGTAGTCCCCTACGGGCAGGTTCGGGGTTCGGACGGAACTCCGGACCTGCCCGTTGCGTTTACCGTGGAGAAGCGCAGCGGGCCGTACCGCACCCGACCGGAGGAGGAGCGCCATGAACGTAGTGCTCACCGTGTTCGCCCTGCTCTTCCTGATCTTCGCCGGCCTGGGTGCCTACGCCACGGTCAAGGCCGTCCGCGCCACCAAGCGCGGTGTGGACCGGACCATCGCGCAGGCCCGGCGCACGGTCGAGGAGCACACCCTGCGCGCCAAGTCCGTCGCCCAGCCCGGGCCGGCCGGCGAGGTCGCCCGGCTGCGGCTCGCACTGCGCACCTCCATGCGCGCGACACAGGACGCGCTGCACGCGGGCGTGGCCGAGGACGAGTCGCTGAAGGAGTCCCTCGGCCTCTTCGAACGCCTCAGCGTCCACGGGCATGACCTGGACGCCGACCTCAAGCGCCTGGAGACCGAGCCCGACCGGGCCACACTCGCCGCGCGCCTGCCCGAACTGCGCGCGCGCACCGAGCGCATCACCCAGTCCGCCGACTCCCTGCGCTGGGCCGTCCGGGACCGGGCCCGCCGCTTCTCCGACGACGATCTGGACCACCTCAGCGCCCAGATCGACCTCGAGGCCGACGCCCTGCGCCACTGGACGAGAACCGAACCCGGCCAGGCGTCCGCGCACTGGTCCGACGCCCCCGCCACCCCCGCCGACGGACCCGCCACGGGACGGGCGCGCTCCGATGCGGCCGGTGCCCACGCCACCACGCGCCCCGCTCCGGACGCGATCACCGGGACCTCGTGGCGCCCCACCGTCCCGTGGCAGAAGAAGCCCCGCCCCGAGAGCACCACATGAGCGGAGCGCTCGCCGGGCACACGACAGGGGCCGGGCTGCCGAGCGGGCACTACGCCAGGTAACCTCCAGCTCATGTCCCGCCATGTCGCGATCGTCACCGATTCAACGGCCTATCTGCCGCCCCGGGCGACGGAGCGTCACGGCATCACCACGGTCCCGCTGACCGTGGTCCTCGGCGACCGGGCGCTCGAAGAGGGCAACGAGATCTCCACCCGCTCCCTCGCCCAGGCGCTGCAGAAGCGGCGCTCCGTGACCACCTCCCGCCCCAGCCCCCAGGTGTTCGCCGAGACCTACCGCAGACTCGCCGAGTCCGGCGTCGACGGCATCGTCTCCCTGCACCTGTCCGCCGAGCTGTCCGGCACCTACGACGCGGCGGTCCTCGCGGCACGCGAGGCACCGGTGCCCGTGCGCGTGGTCGACACCGGAGTGGTCGCCATGGCCCTCGGCTTCTGCGCGCTCACCGCGGCCGAGACCGCGGAGGCCGGCGGCACGGTGGACGAGGCGGTGACGGCCGCCGAGAAACGGGCCGCCGGCACATCCGCGGTGTTCTACGTCGACACCCTCGACTATCTGCGCCGAGGCGGCCGCATCGGCGCCGCGCAGAAGCTGTTGGGCTCCGCACTCGCCGTCAAACCCCTGCTCCAGCTGGAGGACGGCCGTATCGAGCTGCTCGAAAAGGTGCGTACGGCGTCCAAGGCGATCGCGCGCCTGGAGGAGCTCACCGTGGAGCGGGCGGGCAACGCGGAGGTCGACATCGCCGTGCACCATCTCGCCGCCGCCGACGGTGCCGCCGCACTCGCCGACCGGCTGCGGGCACGCGTCCCGGGCCTGGCCGACCTGCACGTCAGCGAGGTCGGAGCGGTGATCGGGGCGCATACCGGTCCTGGTCTGCTGGGGGCGGTCGTCTCGCCTCGCTGAGGTCGGGGCGGCCGTCGGCCCGTCGACCCGTCCGGTTTCACTCGTGTGGGTGGCGGACTTATCCACAACCGGTCGGTAATGCACGGGAAATCATCAAGATCATCGTGATGCGGCGAAGTGCCCCATCCTCGTCGCATGGCACTTCGACCTCGCTCCCGCATCGCGACCCCGACCAGCGGCCCCGGCCGTGGCCCGGCTTCCGACGGCCGCGTCCGGCACCGCCGCGCCACCGGACACCGACCACCGCACCCCCGCGTGACCGGGCCCCGAACCGCCGAACACCACGCCGGCGAGCCCGGCTCCGCCGAATACCGCGCCACCGAGCCCCGATCCGTCGAACACCGTCGAGGCCGACGTCGGTCACCGGCGCCTGCGGAGGAGCTGCACCGCCGGGCGGAAGTGCTCTTCGGTGAACGGGCGGCGCGGTGGCGGGAGTCCGGGAACGCGCCGCCCGGTGCGGTCGGCTTCGCGGGTGCGCCGGCATCGGCGGGGCGGAGGGAGGAAACGCCGGGGACGGTGCCGGCGGAGGCACCGGGGTCGGCAGGGCCGGTATCGGGATCGGCAGGGCCGGCATCGGGGACGGCGCTGCTGAAGCCCGTGCGGCCGACGGTGCGGGGGCCGGCGCCGGGGTGGGCGCGGCGGAGGGTGCGGGAACCCTTACGACCGAAGGTACCGGTGACGGCAGCCACCACGGCTGTGCCGCAGCAGGGCACGGTCCCGCCGCGCTCACCGGCCGACCCGGCCCCACCGCCCTGGCCGTCCGCCGTTTCACCGGGGGACGAACAGGCCGGTGGTGCGCAGTCGCCGGAACCGGAGGGACCGGGAAGGGCGGAACCGCCCGCGGCTTCGGGCTGGCGGGAACGCGTCGGGCTGGCCCTGAGGGAGCGGATGCCGGTGTGGCTCCAGACGCGGTACGGCGTGGAGCGGCGAGCGGTCGTGGCGCTGGCCGTGGTGCTCGTGGCCGCGGCCGTCTTCGCCGGGCAGCACTTCTGGTCGGGCCGGCCCCAGTCCGTGAGTGCCCCGCGAGTGGTCCGCCCACAGACGCCCTTCCCCAAGAAGGAGGAGACGGCGACCGCGGTGGCCGGATCCGCCTCGGCGGCACCCGGCGGGGAGATCGTCGTGGACGTCGGGGGCAAGGTCCGAAAACCGGGCATCCTGCGACTGCCGTCAGGCGCCCGGGTGGCCGACGCGTTGCGAGCCGCGGGCGGGGTCCGGCCGGGGGTGAGCACGGAGGGGCTCAACCGGGCCCGTTTCCTGGTCGACGGCGAGCACCGCCAGAAGGTGCCGTAGCGCTCCTGGTCCTTGGTCATCA
>NZ_JACBWZ010000288.1 GCF_013870595.1 Streptomyces sp. WELS2
CCGGGAGGCCGCGATCACGGCGACGGACGACCTGGTCGCCGCGGCGGGGCGGGCGATGGCCCGGTGAGCGGGCGCGGGACCCGGCGGCCGTGGCCAGGGCTCCGGCGGCCGTGGTGCGGTCTCGCACGGCTTGCAGGGTTGGAATAACAAACCCTCCCATAGACTGACTTCATGGCCGCTTCGAAGGACCCGCGCCCCTGCTCGATCGCCGACGCCCTCGCGCTGGTCGGCGAGAAGTACTCCCTGCTCGTCCTGCGGGAGGTGTGCCTGGGCAACGGCCGCTTCGACCAGCTCGTGCGCAACATCGGCGCACCGCGCGACATCCTGGCCGCCCGGCTGCGCCGGCTCGTGGAGGCCGGCATCCTCACCAAGCGCATGTACAGCGAGCGCCCGCAGCGCTTCGAGTACCGGGCCACGCGGGCCGGGCTGGAGCTGGAGCCGGTGCTGACGACCCTGAGGGAATGGGGCGACCGCCACCTGCGCAAGGGCACCGATCTGCCCATGGTCGTCGAGCACAGCTGCGGCAACCCACTGGTGTCCCAGGTCACCTGCCGGGCCTGCGGCGAGGCCGTGCGCCACGAGGACCTGACGGCGCGTCCGCAGGCCCCCGGCTGGACCCTCTCGGGGCCGGCGACCGCGTGAGGCCGCCGGGGCCGGCGGCGCCTGGGGTGGTCAGAAGTGCTCGGCCAGGTCCGTGAACCGGTCCACCTGGAGCAGCCGTTCGGTGGTCCCGGGGAACGGGTGGTGTTCCAGGACCCAGGTGTCGGGGTGCGGTACGTACACCGCGCCCAGCCCGGCGGCGAGCGCCGGCACGATGTCGGACTTCGGGGAGTTGCCGATCATCCACGTCCGCGCGGTGTCGGCCTTCAGGTCCGCCACCACCGTGGCGTACGTCTCGACCGTCTTCTCCGGCACGATGACGATCCGCTCGAACAGCGGCCCCAGCCGCGAGCGTTCCACCTTCGCCGCCTGCTCCTCGTGATCGCCCTTGGTCAGCAGCACCAGCCGGTGCCGGGCCCGCAGACCGGTCAGCGTCTCCTCCACGCCGGCGATCAGCACCGGCTCCTGGCGCAGGATCCGCTCCCCCAGCTCGGCGATCGCCCTGCCGTGGTCGTCGGTCGCCCGCACCTCGCGCACCCGCTCGTAACAGTCGTGCAGGCTGCGCACGAAGCTCTTCGCGCCGTAGCCGTACACCAGGCAGTTCTCCCGCTCGACGTCGTCCAGGACCTGCCGCAGCTCGGTCCGCGAGAGCGATTCACGAGCGAGCAGGTCGAGGAACTCCTCGATCGCCCGCTCGAAGTAGATGTTGTTCTCCCACAACGTGTCGTCCGCGTCGACAAGAAGACACTGACCGACCCTCACGAAGACCTCCCTGCCGCGTCGCCGCCCCCTCGGGCGCGTCCCATTAGACAGTTGCGGCCAGGGGCGAGTCATGTCGTTTTCACCCGTGGGGCGCGGCGGTCCGTCCCCCGACCGGAACTCCGGCCGCACCCGTACAACAGGCCCTCCCGGCTCCGCACATCCGGTGACGGCCATCAGTTCCGGCATCTTCGGCTCCAGCACTGACTCGAGGGCCAGACGGCCCCCGCGGCCCCCGGAACCCACGCGGCGAACGTGTAGCGCGCTCCCCTCGTAACCCCCTGGTCAGGAACCAGATGGGTGCGCCTTGTGTGCGCCGGGGCCGGGGGGCGTGCGGACGTATGCGCCCGGCTTATGCCATCGTCACTGCGCGGAGGGCGTGCGGAGCGGGTGTACGCGGGACGGCGCGCACCATGTGACGCTTCGCGAGCCGTTGTGCACGCTCTCGTGCGTACGGGAGCCGTAGCGCACGCTGAAGTCGGATGCCCCTCGTGCGGCCACCCTCGTCTCCCGGGTTCCGGGACACCGTGACCGTACGTGAATCCGAGGGCTCCTCTCCTCACTCCCACGACCGCATCGAGCGTCGGCGTGCCCTGGACTCGTTGGCCGGGCCCGTCGTGTGTGTGCGGCAGCCGCCGTGACCGGACCCCATGCGCCATACGGCCGGCCCGGCAGTGCCAGAAGGCAGCATCGAACCAGAAAAAGGGGAAGCACGTGAGCACTCCTGTCCCGTCCCGTATCGCTCTGGTGAACGGCAGTTTCGAGCAGCCCGCCATCAGCGGCCTCGCCTTGCTGCCCGACGCCTCCCAGGCGCAGAACCCGAACCACGTCCCCGGCTGGCTGACCACCGCCACCGACCACCTCATCGAGGTGTGGCACGACGGCTTCCAGGGCGTTCCGGCCGCCGACGGCAGCCAGTTCGCCGAACTGAACGCGAACCAGGTCTCCACCCTCTACCAGGACCTGCCCAGCACCCCGGGCGCGACGCTGTACTGGCGCCTCTACCACCGCGGGCGTGCCGGGCAGGACACCATGGCCCTGGACATCGGCGCTCCCGGCGCCGTGGTCCAGCAGCGCACGTTCACCGACGGCAACACCGCGTGGGGCTTCTACACCGGCACCTACACCGTCCCGCCCGGACAGACCACCACCCGCTTCGCCTTCCGGTCCGTCTCCGCGGCCGGCGGTGACCCCACCGTGGGCAACTTCCTCGACGGGATCTTCTTCGGCACCGCGCCGTCGGTGACCCTCACCAAGGACGCCGTCCCGGTCGGGCCGCTGAAGGTGGGCGATGTGCTCACCTACCGGATCGTCGCGAGGAACCAGGGCGGCGGCAACGCCGAGGCGCTGACCCTGACCGACACCATCCCGGCCGGCACCGCGTACGTGCCCGGGTCGCTGCGGATCGTCAACGGCCCCAACGCCGGCCCGAAGACCGACCAGGCGGGCGACGACCAGGCGTTCTACGACCCGGCGGGCAACCGGGTGGTGTTCCGCCTGGGCAACGGCGCCACCAGCGGCCAGGGCGGCAGCCTGCCCAACACCGACACCGTCCCCGGCACCACGGTGGAGTACCGGGTCAGGATCACCGAGGCCGGTGCCGGCGGTCACGTCGCCAACACCGCCACCGCCACCTACGAGAACCGGCTCGGGCCCACCCCGCAACAGCTGACCGCCATCTCCAACGAGACCGACACCGACATCCTCCCGGCCGCCGACCTCAGCGTGACCAAGTCCGCCGACTCCACCACCGTCACCGTCGGCCAGACCGTCACCTACCGCGTCAGCGTCCGCAACGCCGGCCCGAACGCGGCCACCAACGTGACCGTCACCGACGCCCTCCCCGCCGGCCTCGCCTACCTCTCCGCCACCCCCACCACCGGCACCTACGACCCCGCCACCGGCCACTGGAATCTCGCCACCCTCGCCAACGGCGCCGTCGCCGCCCTCACCCTCCACGCCAAGGCCACCGTCGCCGGCCCCGTCACCAACACCGCCACCGCCACGGCCATCGAGACGGACCTGAACACCGGCAACAACACCGACAGCGTCACCGTCTGCGTCAAGCCCGCCCCCGACTGCGACCCCTGCGGCCCCTGCTCTCCCCGGCCGCCCACAACGCCCTGACCCACCGACCGGACCCGGGCTCCCGCCACCGGCGCCAAGCCGGCGGCCGGGGGCCCGGCCACCGCAGCAGGCCCCCACCGCGCCCGGGAGGCGGTTGACGGTCTCCCTCTCGAGGCCCGCGGCGCCGGGGAAGGCCGAAGTGCGCGGCCCCTGTTGCCGTGTCGCCGTCCGGGCCCGCTACCCTTCCTTCGTCACATGATCACCTCTTCTCCTTTCAGCACTTGGACGCCATACCTTCATGTCTTGGTTTGAATCCCTCGTCCTCGGACTCGTCCAAGGGCTGACCGAGTTCCTGCCCGTCTCCTCCAGCGCGCACCTGCGGCTGACCGCCGCGTTCTCCGGCTGGAAGGACCCGGGCGCGGCCTTCACGGCGATCACCCAGATCGGCACCGAGGCCGCGGTGCTCATCTACTTCCGCAAGGACATCGGCCGGATCATCGCGTCCTGGTTCCGTTCGCTGTTCAACAAGTCGATGCGCCGGAACCACGACGCGCAGATGGGCTGGCTGGTGATCGTCGGCTCGATCCCCATCGGTCTGCTGGGCGTGACGCTGAAGGACCAGATCGAGGGGCCGTTCCGCGATCTGCGGGTGACCGCGACGATGCTCCTCGTCGTCGGCGTGGTCATCGGCATCGCCGACCGGATGGCGGCACGCGACGAGACGGGCCGCCGGCACCGGGCGCCCAAGCAGCGCAAGACGCTGGAGAACCTCGGCGTCAAGGACGGCCTGGTCTTCGGACTCTGTCAGGCCTGCGCGCTCATCCCCGGTGTCTCCCGCTCCGGCGCGACCATCAGCGGCGGCCTGTTCATGGGCTACAAGCGGGAGGCCGCGGCCCGTTACTCCTTCCTGCTCGCCATCCCGGCCGTCCTCGCCTCCGGCACCTTCGAGGTGAAGGACTCGCTGGGCGAGGGCCATGTGGACTGGGGACCCACCCTGTTCGCGACGGTGATCGCGTTCGCCTCGGGATACGCGGTCATCGCGTGGTTCATGAAGTGGATCTCCAACAAGAGCTTCATGCCGTTCGTCTGGTACCGCGTCGCGCTGGGGATCGTGATCATCGCCCTGGTGAGCGCCGGCGTGCTGAGTCCGCACGCCGCCGAGTCGGCCGGGTAGGGAGCCGCCCCTCCGGCACCGCCGGTTTCGGACATCGTGCACCCGGCCGTGACCCGTCCGTGACCTGCGTACCACCCGGCGGACAGTCGGCCGGCGGGCGGCAGTGCACGGCCACGAACGGGTGACCGGACGGCGCCGGTGACCAACGCGTTACCGTCTGCGTAGCCGGGCGGTAGCGCAGGGTCAGTGCTTGGGCCTAGGCTGTGCCGCATGTCCCCGGATTCCCCGCCCCCTGGTTCCGCGCGCTCCGCCGCCGAGCTGAACGAGCGGATCAGAGCGCTGTGGCTGCGTGCGCGCGGCACCCTGTCGGCCCAGGAGCGCGCTGAGTACGAGCTGCTGGTGATCGAGTGGGCCGCCGCCGTCCGCGGCCGGATCATCGAGGCGGCCTGACGCGGCGGCGGGGAGAAGCCCCCGCGCGGTCCTACGCCCGCAGGTGTGCGAGCACCTCGTCGGCCACCGGATACGGCCGCTCCACGGGCAGCAGCGCGTTCGCCCGCTCCGTCTCGCCCGCCCGTACCAGCGCGTGGATCTCCCCGGCCAGCGGGGTGACGTCCTCGATGCCGACGATCCACTCGTCCGCGTACCGGGCCGCCGCCTCCCGGGCGAGGCCGAGCTGCAAGGACCGGTACGGCAGCGGGTTGTGACGCAGATCCCGGTCCGGGTCCCACTGCACCCGGACCGGGCTGCGCGCCAACTCCCGCTTCCAGGCGGCCCGGTCCGGGTGCAGGGCGGGCGCGTAGTGGGACAGGCAGGCATGGCGCAGGGCCCACTCGAAGCCCTCCCGGGTGATCTCCACGGCGAGGACGGTCTCCTGGTTCTCCTTGGTGCCCCAGCCGCAGCGGTACATCATCCACAGGAACGACGGCTTGACCCAGGTCATCCGGTCCCGTTTCCAGTCGGACGGGAAGCGTCCGGTGCGGGCGGCGGCCCGGCCGATCCCCGGGTGGTAGGCCTGGTAGACGGTGACCGTGGTGTCCGTGTGCCGGGCACGGACGCGGAACTTCGGTTCGGTTTCGACGGCTTGTGCGTTCACGGGGACAGCCTCGGCCGCCGCTCCCGGCCGGCACCACCGAATATTCACCCCGCAGGCCCCTTGGCTCCGCGTCCGCCGTACCCAACACTGTGGCGATGACGCAGCGTGCGGAGTTCGCGACCGTGAGGGACCGGCTGGCCGTGGAGGACCTGGTCACCGCCTACGCGGTGGCGCTGGACGACGGCGACTGGGCGGCGTACCACCGGCTGTTCACGGCGGACGGGCGGGCCGACTACCGTTCGGCGGGCGGTATCGAGGGCGACGCGGGGCGGGTCGCCGCCTGGCTCGCCGAGAGCCTGGCCCGGTTCGCCATGCGCCAGCACCTGATCGTCAACCGGCAGGTGCGGTTCGGGGTCCTGGACCACGACACCGGGGACACCGCACGGGTGCGCGCCGACTATCTGAGCCCCATGCGCCTCGCGGATGCCACCGGCTCCGCCACCGCCGTCCCGGCCGTCCAGTGCCGGAGCGCGGTCACACCGAGGGAGAGCGGATACGGCGGTTCCGCCCGCCGCACCCGGTGCCCGGACCGGGCCAGCGCCCCGGCCGCCTGCCGCACCGCGTTCGTATACGGCCGGCTCACCGGCACCCCGGCGAGCGGGCTGCGCAGCGCGACGGCGATCCTCAACGGGCTCCGCTCCTTCGGCCGTACGAACTCCGTGCCGGCCAGGACGCCGAGCGCCAGCCGCAGATCCTCCACCGTCGTGGCCAGCGGTCCGTTCTCCGCCATGCCGAACCAGTCGCCGTGTCCGATCCCGGCCGGCACCACCGCGCGCCCCGGCTTCAGCGTGACCAGCCCGCAGTTCGCGGCCGGGATGCGCAGCGAGCCCATCCCGTCGTTGCCGAGCGCCAGCGGCACCAGCCCGGCGGCCACCGCCGCCGCGCTGCCGCCGGAGGAACCGCCCGCCGTGCGGGACGGATCCCAGGGGTTGCGGGCGATCCCGTACGGGCCCTCCGTGGTGCCGAAGACACACAGCTCGGGCACGTTCGTCAGGCCGACCACCACCGCTCCCGCCGCGCGCAGCCGGGCCACCGTCACATGGTCCTCGGCGGCCGGGGTGTCCGGGGTGGCGGAGGAGCCGTTGCGGCACGACTCGCCGCGCACCGCCAGGTTGTCCTTGACCGCCACCGGCACGCCCGCGAGCGGCAGTCCGGCCAGGTCCGTCCGGGCGGTCACCTCGTCGGCCTCGGCGAGCGCCGCCCGCGCCCGGACCTTCCGGAACGCTCCGATCCGGCCGTCCAGCCGCTCGATCCGCGCGAGGTGTCCGGTCACCACCTCCCGGGCTGTGACCCGCTTCTCGCGGACGGCGGCGGCGATCTCGGCGGCACTCCGGCCGGCCCAGCTGCTCACGGACGCTCCTCGGGTGGTCGTAGGCTGCGCGCCCCATCGGTTACCCGTGGGTACGAAGGCGCGTAGAGAGAACTGTGCACCGCCGGGCCCGGTACGTCGAGAGGCCACCGGTTCGGGGCGG
>NZ_JACBWZ010000289.1 GCF_013870595.1 Streptomyces sp. WELS2
CGTCAGCGGGGCCAAGGGCCTGTGCATGGTGCCGCTGACCGCCGAGCAGACCGGCCCGGCCGTCCCGGACGTCGCCGACCACCTCGACCACATCCGCGACGTGGCCGGCCCCGAGTGCGTCGGCCTGTCCGGCACCTACGACTCCGGGGTGGTGCATCCCCGTGAGCTCGCCGACGCCTCCCGCTATCCGCACCTGATCGCCGAGCTGCTCCGGCGCGGCTGGTCCGAGACCGAACTGGCTCTGCTGACCTGGGGAAACGTCCAGCGGGTGCTGCGCGGCGCCGACTTCACGGCCCGCGCCGCCCAGCACCGCCGGGAGGCACCGGCACCACGGATCACCGACCTGGACGCGCTGTAGCGTCCTAGGACCGCTCGATCCGGGACAGGCAGAACGGATGCCCGGCCGGGTCGGCGTACACCTGGAAGTCCTTCTTCTCGCGGTCCTCCAGGTCCAGCGGACGGGCGCCGAGCGCGAGCACCTTCTCATGGGCCGCGTCGACGTCCGCCCAGGTCGGGCCCGCGTCGAAGTCGATGTGGAGCTGCTGGCCGTTGCGGTCGGCGCGCGGCCACTCCGGCGGGGTGTACCCCTCGGCCCGCTGGAAGGCCAGCCGGGGCCCGTCCGGCACCCGCAGGACGACCCAGTCGTCGTCCTCGGCCTGCGGGGTGCCCCCGGCCACCGCCGCGTAGAAGGCGGCCAGGCGGTGCGGGTCGGGGCAGTCGAGCACGACGTTACGGAAACGGGCCACGGGCGCCATGATGTCCTCCGGTTTCTTCGCTTCTTCGACGTCTCAGCCGGCGCAGAGGCAGAACGGGTGCCCCGCCGGGTCGGCGTAGACACGGAAGGTGCGGGACCGGTCGGCGGTGTCCAGCGGGCGGGCGCCCAGCTCCAGCGCCTCCTTCTCGGCCGCGTCCAGGTCCGGCACGGTCAGGTCCAGGTGGAACTGCTGGGAGTGGTCCGGCGCGGGCCACCGGGGCGGCACGAACCCGGGCGCCCGCTGGAAGGCGAGCGCCGGGCCGCCGGGCACCCTCAGGGTCGTCCACTCGTCGTCCCCCTCCACCGCGCCGCCCAGCACACCGGCGTAGAAGCCGGCCAGGGCGCGGGGGTCGGGACAGTCCAGGACCACGGCATCGAGCTTGGCGAGAGCCATGACTACCTCCTAGGGGTTACCTGTAGATACGGGTAACCGGTAACGGTTACCGCATGCTCCCCTGGTGGCGGTAACGTTGCAAGCATGAGCGAGAGATCCGCCGCTCCCGGCGGCCTGGCGCTGGTCGAGTCACTGGTGAACACGCTCGACCTCGGGGCCGCCTCCGACGCGCTGGACACGCCGGAGGGCCGGGACCGGCTGGGAATCCCGGATGACGGCGTCGCCGAGGCCCGCGAACTGCGCGAGTCGCTGCGGGCCGCACTGCTCGCCCACGCCGGCCACCCGCCGCACCGCGCCGTGACCCCGCTCGGCACCCTGCTCGCCCGGGCCCCGCTGTATGTCGCCGTGGACGACCACGACGGCTCCGCCCGCCTGACCCCCGCCGCGGCGGGCCCGCTGCTCTCCCGCGTCGCCGCCGCCGTCGCCGAGGCACTCGTCGCCGGCACCTGGAGCAGACTCAAGGCATGCGAGTCCGAGACCTGCCACTGGGCGTACTACGACCGCAGCCCCGCCGGGTGCGGGCGCTGGTGCTCCATGCGGGTCTGCGGGGCCCGCGCCAAGATGCGCCGCTACCGCGCGAAGGGCGCCTGACCCCCGCCACCGATGGTGCACAATGCGCACAGCCCCGGTTCGGCCGACTGAGCCTCGGCCGAACCGGGGGCAGCGGGGGCGCGGCGAAAGGCACGGGACACCGGCCGCCGCCGCGGCACAGGGCTTTCGCTAGGCCGTCGGCCGGCCCATCGCCCGGTACGTCCAGCCGGCCCGGCGCCACAGCTCCGCATCGAGCGTGTTGCGGCCGTCGAGCAGCACACGGTCCGCCGCCACCTCGCCCAGCGCCGCCGGGTCCAGCTCGCGGAACTCGCGCCACTCGGTCAGGTGCAGCACGACATGGGCGCCCCGGACGGCCTCCTCCGCGGTGTCGGCGTAGCCCAGGGTCGGGAAGACCTTGCGGGCGTTGGCCATGCCCTTCGGGTCGTACACCGTCACCTGGCCGCCCTGGAGGTGGATCTGCCCGGCCACGTTCAGCGCGGGCGAGTCGCGCACGTCGTCCGAGTCCGGCTTGAAGGTGGCGCCGAGCACCGCGACCCGCTTGCCGAGGAAGGAGCCGCCGCCGAGTGCCTCCCGGGCCATCTCGACCATCTGGCCGCGCCGGCGCATGTTGATGGAGTCGATCTCGCGCAGGAAGGTCAGCGCCTGGTCGGCGCCCAGCTCGCCCGCGCGGGCCATGAACGCCCGGATGTCCTTGGGCAGGCAGCCGCCGCCGAAGCCGATCCCGGCGCGCAGGAACTTGTGGCCGATCCGGTCGTCGTGGCCGATGGCCTCCGCGAGCTTCGCCACGTCACCGCCGGCCGCCTCGCACACCTCCGCCATCGCGTTGATGAAGGAGATCTTGGTGGCGAGGAAGGAGTTCGCGGCCGTCTTCACCAGCTCCGCGGTCGGGAAGTCGGTGACGACGAACGGCGTGCCCTCGGCCACCGGCGTCGCGTACACCTCGCGCAGCAGCTTCTCGGCGCGCTCGCCGCGGACGCCGACCACGATCCGGTCCGGGTGCAGGGTGTCCTGGACGGCGAAGCCCTCGCGCAGGAACTCCGGGTTCCAGGCCAGCTCGGCGTCCGCGCCCGCCGGGGCGTGCTCGGCGAGGTAGGCCGCCAGCCGCTCGGCGGAGCCCACCGGCACGGTCGACTTGCCCACGACCAGGGCCGGGCCGTGCAGATGCGGGGCGAGGGAGGCGATCGCGGAGTCCACGTACGACATGTCGCAGGCGTACTCGCCGTGCTTCTGCGGGGTGTTGACGCACACGAAGTGCACATCGCCGAAGGCACCGGCCTCGGCCCAGTCCGTGGTGAACCGCAGCCGCCCGGTCGAGCCCTCGATCCCGGCGACATGCCTGCGCAGCAGCTCGTCGAGCCCCGGCTCGTACATCGGGGTCTCGCCGCGCTCCAGCAGGGCGATCTTCTCGGGCACGACGTCCAGACCCAGTACCTCGAAGCCCAGCTCGGCCATGGCCGCGGCGTGCGTGGCGCCGAGGTAGCCGGTGCCGATCACGGTGATCTTCAGGCTCATGGGTGCTCCAGCTCGGGTCCGTCGGTCGTGCTCGGTCATGCGGGCCCGAGCATATCCGGGCCCCTCGCCGGGCATTTCTCCCGCTGTCGCGTAGGTCACGTAGGCGGGTGGGGGCCGGACCTCTAAAATTTGAGTTACTTAACGGTAATTAGCGTCAGTATCACTGCGTCTTTGGAGCGTGAGAGACCGTGGCCGGATCGGCTGACTTCGACCTGTACCGCCCGTCCGAGGAGCACGACATGCTCCGGGACGCCGTCCGTTCCCTGGTCGAGGCGAAGATCGCGCCGTACGCCGCGGCGGTGGACGAGGAGGCGCGCTTCCCGCAGGAGGCCCTGGACGCCCTGGTGGCGAACGACCTGCACGCCGTGCACGTCCCCGAGGAGTACGGCGGCTCCGGCGCCGACGCGCTCGCCACGGTCATCGTGATCGAGGAGGTCGCCCGCGCCTGCGTCTCCTCCTCCCTCATCCCGGCGGTCAACAAGCTGGGCTCGCTGCCGGTGATCCTCTCCGGCTCCGAGGAGCTGAAGAAGAAGTACCTGGGCCCGCTGGCCAAGGGCGACGCGATGTTCTCGTACTGCCTCTCCGAGCCGGAGGCGGGCTCGGACGCGGCCGGCATGAAGACCAGGGCCGTCCGCGACGGCGACCACTGGGTGCTCAACGGCGTCAAGCGCTGGATCACCAACGCGGGCGTCTCCGAGTACTACACGGTGATGGCCGTGACGGACCCCTCGAAGCGCTCGAAGGGCATCTCCGCCTTCGTCGTGGAGAAGTCCGACGAGGGCGTCTCCTTCGGCGCGCCGGAGAAGAAGCTCGGCATCAAGGGCTCCCCGACCCGCGAGGTCTACTTCGACAACGTCCGCATCCCCGCCGACCGCATGATCGGCGAGGAGGGCACCGGCTTCATGACGGCCATGAAGACCCTGGACCACACCCGCATCACCATCGCCGCGCAGGCGCTCGGCTGCGCCCAGGGCGCCCTCGACTACGCCAAGGGCTACGTCCAGGAGCGCAAGCAGTTCGGCAAGCCGATCGCCGACTTCCAGGGCATCCAGTTCATGCTCGCCGACATGTCGATGAAGATCTCGGCCGCCCGCGCCCTCACCTACCAGGCCGCCGCCGCCTCCGAGCGCGGCGACGCCGACCTCACCTACCTGGGCGCCGCCGCCAAGTGCTTCGCCTCGGACGTCGCCATGGAGGTCACCACCGACGCCGTCCAGCTCCTCGGCGGCTACGGCTACACCCGCGACTACCCGGTGGAGCGCATGATGCGCGACGCCAAGATCACCCAGATCTACGAGGGCACCAACCAGGTCCAGCGCATCGTCATGGCGCGCAACCTGCCGTAACCGCCAGGGTCCGCGGATTTCCGGAAGGCGCCCCTCCGGGCGCCTTCCTTCTTTATGTTGGTGCGCGTTCCGATCGTGATCACTTCGAAGGAGACCCGCGCCCATGGCCCTGACCGACCACACCGCGGCAAGGGGTGACGAAGGCGTCGCGCGCATGGCCCGGCTGCGCACCGACGTCTCCCACTCGGCGCGCATCTGGAACTACTGGCTCGGCGGCAAGGACCACTACCCGGTGGACGAGGAGGTCGGCGACCAGATCCTCGGCTTCGTCCCCGCGCTGCCCCGCTCGGCCGTCGCCGACCGGGCGTTCCTGGCCCGCGCGGTCCGGCACCTGGCCGGCACCGAGGGCATCCGGCAGTTCCTGGACATCGGCACCGGCCTGCCCACCGCCGACAACACCCACGAGGTCGCCCAGCGCGTCGACCCGTCCTGCCGGATCGTCTACGTCGACAACGACCCGCTGGTCCTCACCCACGCCCACGCGCTGCTGACCAGCACCCCCGAGGGCGCCACGGACTACATCGATGCCGATGTGCACGACCCGGAGGCCATCCTGCGGGGCGCCGCCCAGACCCTCGACCTCGACCGCCCGGTCGCCCTCACCCTGCTCGGCATCCTCAACTTCGTCATGGACACCGACGAGGCCGTGTCCATCCTGCACCGGCTGCTGGACGCCGTGCCCTCCGGCAGCTTCCTGGTCGTCTCGCACCCCACCACCGAGGTCGACGGCGAGGCGATGACCCAGGCGGTGGAGTACTGGAACGGCCAGGGCTCCGCGCCCATGACCCTGCGCAGCCGCACCGACCTGGCCCGCTTCTTCGACCGGGTCGAGCTGCTCGAGCCCGGCCTGGTCTCCTGCTCCCGCTGGCGGCCCGAGCCCGGGGAGCCGGAGCCGGCGGAGGTCACCCACTTCGGCGCGGTGGGCCGCAAGCCGTAGAACGGCGGGCCGGTGCGGGCCGTGAGCCCTGGCCGGGCGAGGGGTCCCGGGGCCGACGTGCGGGGCGGCGGGAGCGGACGTAGGACGGAAGGACACGGGGTCCGCCCCGGGCCCCCGCCCTCCCAGGAGGAGTCATGACCCAGTCGCCGGCGATGCCCGCCCTCACGCGGCAGATGCAGGACTGCATCGCGGCCTGCATGGACTGCCACGGCGTCTGCGAGGAGACCATGAGCTCCTGCATGCAGAAGGGCGGCCCGCAGCAGATGCAGATCATGCGCGCGCTGATGGACTGCTCGGAGACCACCCGGATGTGCGCCGACATGATGATGCGCCGCTCGCCCGCGCACACCGACATGTGCGCGCTGTGTGCCAAGGTGTGCGACATGTGCGCCGAGGCGTGTACCGCCATGCCGGACGACCAGCAGCTGACGCGCTGTGCCGAGGCGTGTCGCCGCTGTGCCGAGAGCTGCCGGGCGATGGCGGGCGCCGGCCGCATGTAGCCCCCGCGACGGCACGGCCGGGGGCACCCGGACCGGCGCCCCCGGCCCCCGCTTCCGCCGCCTAGTTCCCGGAGACGGTGACCTTCTCGTCGTTGTTCAGCTCGTCCACCAGCGTCTTGACCTTGGCCTTGTCCCAGACCAGGTTGCCGCCCGCGGAGCCGGAGATCGGCATGTTCATCGAGGTGCCGTCACCGCCGCTGACGCCCTTCATCGCCCAGAACATCGACGCCAGGTCCCACAGCGACATGTCCTTGTCGACGATCAGGGAGTCCAGGCCCGCGCCCATGGTCGGGTAGAACTTGAACGGGTTCAGGATCGTCGACGGCGTCGCCACCTGGTGGGCCAGGGCGGCCAGGAACTTCTGCTGGTTCTTGGTCCGCTGGAGGTCGGAGGCGGCGAACGCGTGCCGGGTGCGCACGAACGCGAGGGCCTCCTGGCCGTTCAGGGTCTGCTTGCCGGCCTCGAAGTCGGCGCCCGACCACTTGTCCTTGAAGCCCTTCTCGATGTCGATCTCGACACCGCCCACCGCGTCCACGATGCCGGCGAAGCCCTGGAAGCCGATCTCCACGTAGTGGTCGATGCGCAGCCCGGTGTTGGCCTCGATCGTGCGGACCAGCAGCGTCGGCCCGTCCTCGGCGTAGGTGGCGTTCAGCTTGGTGTGCCGGCCCTGCGCCGGGAAGACCTTCCCGGACGTCGACCCCTGGTACGACGGCACCACCACGTCCGAGTCGCGGGGCAGCGAGATCAGCGTGTCGCCGTTGTCACCGACGTGCAGGATCATCATCGAGTCGGTGCGCTTGCCCTCGGCGCCGCCGGTGTGCAGCTTCTTCTCGTCCTCCTTGGACATGCCCTCACGGCTGTCCGAGCCGACGATCAGGTAGTTCGTGCCGTCGCCGCCGTCCGGCCGGTCGATGACCTTGGACAGGTCCACCTCGCGGCGCAGCTTGGAGTCGGCCCAGAAGTAGGTCGCGACCGACGTGACGACCAGCACACCGGCCACCGTGATCGCCGTCCACTTGATCCGCCGCCGCCAGTTCGGCGCCGGACGCGGGCCCCGGGCGGGCGCGCCCCCCGGAGCGCCCGGGCCGCGGC
>NZ_JACBWZ010000029.1 GCF_013870595.1 Streptomyces sp. WELS2
TAGACCTTGCAGGCCTCCGTGGTGATGGTGAAGCCGGGAGGCACCGGCAGACCGAGGTTGGCCAGGACGATCTCCTGTACGCCGGTCCGCACGGCCACCCGGACGTCCCCGCCGTACACGGCGTGCCGGGCGGCCCTCTCGAAGTCGCCGGCGAGGGCGGCGGCACAGGCGAGGACGCCGAGGACGACGAGGCCGGTGAACAGCAGCAGCCGGCGGGCGCGGCGGCCGAGGTCGCGCCGGAACAGGCCGAGGACCAGGGCACCGCCCGCGGCCACGTTGACCGTGCCGGTCAGCAGCGCGCCGGTCAGCTGGCCGAGGAACGGCAGGAGCAGGAAGGGAAAGGCGAGGCCGCCGGCCAGGGCGCCGACGTAGTCCGCGGCGAACAGGTCGGCCACCGCGCCGCCCGCGTCCTGCCGCCGGACGCGCTGGATCAGTTCCATCAGCAGCGGCACCTCGGCGCCGATGAGCAGGCCGATGGCCAGGGAGAAGGCGACCAGCAGGCAGCGCGGTCCGGCGGCCCAGACCCCGCCCCAGCCGGCGGTCCAGGCGAACGCCGCGTACAGCGCCATGGCGCTGCATCCGCCGACCAGCGCGAGGGCCGCCTCCACCGCGACGAAGCCGGCCGCCGCGTGGCGGCGCAGCCGTTTGGCGCCGAGGGAGCCGATGCCCATGGCGAACACCATCACGGACAGCACCACGGACGCCTGGGTGACCGAGTCGCCGGTCAAGTACGAGGCGAACGCGACCAGTTCGAGTTCGTACACGAGTCCGCAGGCCGCGCAGACGAAGACGCACGCGAGGATCAGGAACCGCCCGGTGCCGGGCCGGACGGGCAGCCGTGCGGGGCTCGTCCAGGAGGGCGGGGCGCCTGGGGGCGCGGGGGCGTGCGGTTCGATCACGCTGCGACGTTACGTCACACCCCGGGTACGCTTCGTCACCCACACGTGTGGATCTGGGGGCGGTTGACGCATTGCGGGTTTATGCCGCCGAAGAAGGCGCAAGCCCGGCGCTCAGCTCGGCCGCGCCATCCGCGCCCGCTCGCCGACCCGGGTCCGGGTCGCCACCAGCTGTCCGTCCTGCGGGTAGGCGTGCCAGGTGCGCCAGTGCACCTGGCCCTCGCGCCGCTGGGCCAGCATCGCGGTGAAGGCGTGCGGGCTGCCCGGAAAGACGCCGGCGAGGCCGTGCGGATGGTCGGAGACGAGGGCCAGCAGTTCCTGGGCGCGGCCCGCGAACGAGCCGGGGGTGAGCACTTCGACGCGGGCGGCGAACTCGTACTCCCAGTCGCCGACCCGTTTGGCGACGCCCAGCGGCAGCGGGGTGCTGGAGCCCGGGATGCACGCGACCGTCTCCGAGCAGTTGCCGCGTGCCTCCTCCAGGAGCACCTGGTGGGAGGCGCCGAGCAGCCGCAACTGGAGTCTGGCGCCGGTGAGTTCGAGGTCTAGGGTGGCCAGGGCGGGCAGCGGTTCACGGCCCAGGGCCCAGGCGAGGTCGGCAGCGCGCGTATCGGTATAGGAGGTGTTCAGGGTCGTGAGCATGGATCGGCTCCGCTAACACACAATGGGGGGAAATCGGCCAATTTCAGCCCAGCCGACCCGGCCGGAATGGGGAGTCAGGGGGCGTTCGAGGGGCTGCGTTGGCGTTTAGAGGGAACCATGAACAAGGCTGCCGCCACAGGGTTTTTACCCAACTTCGTTGGGTTTCCATCCCTCGGGGGGCTCACAGCTCACGTGTTCAACTACGGCGTGCGCCGGTCGTGAATAAGACACGCCGGGCGCCTGCCGGATCTTTGTCCGGCGGACGCCCGGCGTGGTGCGGCCCGGATGCGGTTCCCCCTCTCTTCCGGAAGCCGGCTGCCCCGTGTCAGCCGCCTCCCCCGCATCCGCCCCCGCCACCGCCGCACGACGAACCCCCGCCGCACGACGAGCCGCCGCCGCAGGACGAACCCCCACCGCAGGACGAGCCCCCGCCACAGGAGTGCCCGCCGTGCCCGTGTCCCCCGTGGTGCCCGCCGTGGTGCCCCGACGACCCGGAGTCGCCGCCGGCCCACCAGCTGGTGCCCGACGCCGAGCCGCCGTAGACCGCGGACGACGAGGACGACGACCCGCGGTACGCCCTGCCCCGTCCGCGGCCCTTGCCGAGCCCCGGCCTCGTCCGCCGGTTCCCGCGGCTCCGGCCCAGCGCGATGAACGCCACCAGGATCACCGCCAGGATGATGCCCACGATCATGGCGTCACCCTCCTTCCGTTCCCCCGAAGCGACCCCCCGTGGGTGCCTCGCCGTGTCACCGCTCTCGCGCGGTGCCGGGGGGATTCCCGAGCGGGCCGGCGGCGAAAGCAGAGTTGAGGAACTCCAGAGCTTGCGCGCAGGATGGCGGGCATGACCTCCAGCGCACGCCCTCGTCTCAACCGCCGGCTCGCCGAGTTCGGGACCACGATCTTCGCCGAGATGTCGGCGCTCGCCGTGGCGACCGGGTCGATCAACCTGGGCCAGGGCTTCCCGGACACCGACGGCCCCGAGGAGATCCGCGAGGCCGCCGTGCGGGCGCTGCGCGACGGACGCGGCAACCAGTACCCGCCGGGGCCCGGCGTCCCCGAGCTGCGCACCGCGATCGCCGCGCACCAGCTGCGCCGCTACGGCCTGTCCTACGACCCCGACACCGAGGTGCTGGTCACGGCGGGCGCGACGGAGGCCATCGCCGCCGCGCTGCTGGCGCTGGTCGAGCCGGGGGACGAGGTGGTGGCGCTGGAGCCGTACTACGACTCGTACGCGGCGAGCATCGCGATGGCGGGCGGCCGGCGGGTGCCGGTGACCCTGCGGCCGCACGAGGGCGGCTTCCGGCTGGACCTGGACGAGCTGCGCGCGGCCGTCACCGACCGCACCCGGCTGCTGCTGGTCAACACCCCGCACAACCCGACCGGCACCGTCCTCACCCGCGCCGAGCTGGCCGCGATCGCCGAGCTGGCGGTGGAGCGGGACCTGCTGGTGGTGACCGACGAGGTCTACGAGCACCTGGTCTTCGACGACGCCGAGCACCTGCCGCTCGCCACGTTCCCGGGGATGCGCGAGCGCACGGTGAGCATCGGTTCCGCGGGCAAGACCTATTCGTTCACGGGCTGGAAGGTCGGCTGGGTGACGGCCGCGCCGGAGCTGGTCGGGGCGGTCCGCTCGGCCAAGCAGTTCCTGACCTACGTCGCCTCCGGCCCCTTCCAGTACGCGGTCGCCGAGGCGCTCGCACTGCCCGACTCCTACTACGAGGAGTTCCGCCGGGGCATGCTGGCCCGCCGGGAGATCCTCGCCGAGGGGCTCACGGCGGCCGGGTTCGAGGTGTTCCGGCCGGCCGGCACCTACTTCATCACGACCGACATCCGGCCGCTCGGCGAGAAGGACGGCTTCGCCTTCTGCCGGGCCCTGCCGGAGCGGGCGGGCGTGGTGGCCATCCCGAACGCGGTCTTCTACGACGACCGGGAGGCGGGGGCGCCGTTCGTACGGTTCGCCTTCTGCAAGCGCGAGGAGGTGCTGCACGAGGCGGCGCGGCGGCTGCGGGCCATGTGAGCGCGGTGCCGTGTCCGGCCGGGGGCGGGGCCCCGGCCGGAGCGGGAGCCCGTCTTACTCGGCGTCGCCCTCGGGCTTCTCGCCCTCGCCGCCCTCCGGGTCCAGGCCGAGCTGCTCCACCAGCCACTTGTCGAACTCGATCGCGGCCCGCACCCAGCTGACCGTGGAGGAGACGAAGTGGTTGATGTCGACGCCCGTGCCGATCAGCATCTGGGCCTCGCCGATCAGCCGGACGGTGCCGTCCTCGTGGGTGTGGGTGTACACCTTGGGCCACAGGGTGCGGCGGTTCCACTCGTCCACGGTCTCCAGCAGGCGCGGCTTCTCCTCGATCGCGTGCGGGCGGTCGAAGAAGGTCCGCACCGAGAAGATCGCCTGTTCGGGCTCGTCCCCGCGGAACATGAAGTAGGTACGGAACTGCTCCCACGGCGCGACGAGGTCACCCTCCTCGTCCACGACGTACTTCAGCTCCATCTGGTCGAGAAGCTGCTTCACCAGGTCCTGATCCGGGAGGACGGGGCCCGCCGGTCCTTGGGGCTGCGGTTCGGGCTGGCCCCCGAAGTTCGGAATCGAGGACGGGTCGATGCTCACCGTGTTTTTCCCTTCATGCGGATGCCGCCATCCTCCCCCATCCGGGGAGGGGCGTGGCAAGCCCCGACCCACCGCTCAGCCCTGAGCTGAAGACCCGTGTCAGACCACCCACCCCGCCCCCGGAGAACCACACCGAACCACCCGACCCCGGCCCGGGGCCCGCGCCGGACCGCCCGGCCCCGGACCGGGGCCCAGAGCAGGACCGCCCGGCCCGGGGCCGAAGGGCGTGTCAGAGTGTCTTTGCCGTGGCCGGGCCCACCAGCAGGCCCTCGCCGGAGCGGTCCACGCGGACCGTGTCGCCGTCCTTGATCTCGCCGGACAGGATCTCCTTGGCCAGCCGGTCGCCGATGGCGCTCTGCACCAGGCGGCGCAGCGGGCGGGCGCCGTAGGCCGGGTCCAGGCCCTCCTCCGCGAGCCAGGCCAGCGCCTCGGGGCTGACGTCCAGGGTGAGCCGCCGCTCGGCCAGCCGCCGGGCGAGCCGGTCGATCTGGAGCCGGGCGATCCGCTCCAGCTCGGGCTTGGTCAGCGCCGAGAAGACCACCAGGTCGTCCAGCCGGTTGAGGAACTCGGGCTTGAACGAGGCCCGCACCACCTCCAGCACCTGCTCCCGCTTCTGCTCCTCGCTGCTCAGCGGGTCCATCAGGAACTGGCTGCCCAGGTTGGAGGTGAGCACCAGGATCGTGTTGCGGAAGTCGACGGTGCGGCCCTGGCCGTCGGTGAGCCGGCCGTCGTCCAGCACCTGGAGCAGGACGTCGAAGACCTCCGGGTGGGCCTTCTCCACCTCGTCCAGCAGCACCACGCTGTACGGGCGCCGCCGCACGGCCTCGGTGAGCTGGCCGCCCTCCTCGTAGCCGACGTAACCGGGGGGCGCGCCGACCAGCCGGGCCACGCTGTGCTTCTCGCCGTACTCCGACATGTCGATGCGGACCATGGCCCGCTCGTCGTCGAAGAGGAAGTCCGCGAGCGCCTTGGCCAGTTCGGTCTTGCCGACGCCGGTCGGGCCGAGGAAGAGGAAGGAGCCGGTGGGCCGGTCGGGGTCGGCGATGCCGGCGCGGGAGCGGCGCACCGCGTCCGACACGGCGCGCACGGCCTCGCTCTGGCCGATCAGCCGCCTGCCGATCTCCTCCTCCATGCGCAGCAGCTTCTGCGTCTCGCCCTCCATCAGCCGGCCGGCCGGGATGCCGGTCCAGGCGGCGACCACGTCGGCGATGTCGTCGGCGCCGACCTCCTCCTTGACCATGGTGTCCCGGGCGGCCTCCTCCTCGGCGGCGGAGGCGGCCTCGAGCTCCTTCTCCAGCTGCGGGATCTCGCCGTACAGCAGCTTGGCCGCGGTGTCGAAGTCGCCGTCGCGCTGGGCCCGTTCGGCCTGCCCGCGCAGGTCGTCCAGCTTCTCCTTCAGCTCGCCGACCCGGTTGAGGGACTGCTTCTCCTTCTCCCAGCGGGCGGTGAGGCCGCGCAGCTCCTCCTCCTTGTCGGCGAGGTCGCGGCGCAGCTTCTCCAGCCGCTCGCGGGAGGCCGGGTCGGTCTCCTTGCCGATCGCCAGCTCCTCCATCCTGAGCCGGTCGACGGCGCGCTGGAGCTCGTCGATCTCCACCGGGGAGGAGTCGATCTCCATGCGCAGCCGGGAGGCGGCCTCGTCCACCAGGTCGATGGCCTTGTCCGGCAGGAAGCGGGAGGTGATGTACCGGTCGGACAGGGTGGCGGCGGCCACCAGCGCGCTGTCGGCGATCTGCACCTTGTGGTGGGCCTCGTAGCGGCCCTTCAGCCCGCGCAGGATGGCGATGGTGTCCTCGACGGAGGGCTCGGCGACCAGGACCTGCTGGAAGCGGCGCTCCAGCGCGGGGTCCTTCTCGATCCGCTCCCGGTACTCGTCCAGGGTGGTGGCGCCGACCATGCGCAGCTCGCCGCGGGCCAGCATGGGCTTGAGCATGTTGCCCGCGTCCATGGCGGAGTCGCCGCCGGCGCCGGCGCCCACGACGGTGTGCAGCTCGTCGATGAAGGTGATGATCTGGCCGTCGGAGTCCTTGATCTCGGCGAGGACGGCCTTCAGCCGCTCCTCGAACTCGCCGCGGTACTTGGCGCCGGCCACCATCGCGCCGAGGTCGAGCGCGACCAGCCGCTTGTCCTTCAGCGACTCGGGCACGTCGCCCTTGACGATCCGCTGGGCGAGCCCCTCCACGACGGCGGTCTTGCCGACGCCGGGTTCGCCGATGAGGACCGGGTTGTTCTTCGTACGGCGGCTGAGCACCTGGACGACCCGCCGGATCTCCTGGTCCCGTCCGATGACCGGGTCCAGCCGGCCCTCGCGGGCGGCGGCGGTGAAGTCGGTGCCGAACTTCTCCAGGGCCTTGTACTGGCCCTCGGGGTCGGCGGTGGTCACGCGGCGTCCTCCCCTGGCCTTCTTGAAGGCCTCCAGCAGCTTCTTGGCGTCGGCGCCCTGCCGGGTGAGCAGTTCGCCCGCGGCACCGCCCTGCGCGGCGATGCCGATCAGCAGGTGCTCGGTGGACAGGTACTCGTCACCCAGCTCCCTGGCGCGCTCGCCGGCCTCGGCGATGACGGCCAGCAGCTCGCGGTTGGGCTGCGGCGGCGCCACGGTGGACCCGGCCACGCTGGGCAGCCCGGCCAGGATCCGCTCCGCGCCGGAGCGTACGGCGGCCTGGTCGGCGTCGGCCGCGGCCAGCAGGTCGGTGATGTTCTCGTTGTCCTGCCCCTGGAGCAGAGCCAGCAGCAGGTGGGCGGGGGTGAGGTCCGGGTGCCCCCCGGTCACGGCGCGATTGCTCGCGGCGTTGATCGCGTCCCGGCTCCTGTTGGTCAGCTCGGCGTCCACGTCTGCGTTCTCCTCTTCGACCGCTTACCAGCGCTGACTTAACCAGCGTACACAAAGTTGAGTCTATTCCGCTCAAGCTTCGAAAGGGAGGACCGAGGGGCTAGGTTGCGCGCATGACGAGGAACTCCACGGACCCGGATGCCCCCGACGAGTCGTACCTCTCCTTCTGGCGCGAACGGCACCTGTGCACCCTGACCACCCTGCGCCCGGACGGCAGCCCGCACGTGGTCCCGGTGGGGGTGACGTACGACGCCGGGGCCCGGCTGGCCCGGGTCATCACCAGCGGGACCAGCGCGAAGGCCCGGTATGTGGCGAGGGCCGGCGAGGCGGGCGCCCGGGTCGCGGTGTGCCAGGTGGACGGCCGGCGCTGGGCGACGCTGGAGGGGCGGGCGCGGGTGCGGACCGAGCCGGAGCGGGTGGCCGAGGCCGAGCGGCGCTACGCCGAGCGCTATCAGCGCGTCCCCCGGCCGAATCCGGCGCGCGTGGTGATCGAGATCGAGGTCACCCGGACGCTGGGCAACGCCTGATGAGCGGCGATTTTCGGCCAGCATGGAAATGTCTGCATACCTCGATGTATCCCCGCAAACGGCAGCGGCGTCACCGTGTTCAGGTCACGGTGACGCCGCTGCGGGGGGAAGCGCCTGAGCGATCTTTTACGACGGGGGAATCGCGTCAGGCACTGCGGGGGGTGGCCGAGATGGTCCTCAGGTCGGACTCCACCGGCTCGGACAGCCGGTGGTCCCGCTGGTCCAGGTTCACAAAGATCATTCCGTACCGGATGGCACACCGCACCGGCTGCGGGGCACCACGCGGTCTGCGCAGGCACCGGTACGCCCGCACGTCTCCGTCCTCGTCCCGGGTGACGACGACCGGTTCCCCGAACACGGTCACCATCAGCGAATCACCGCTGTGGGGGATGGCGGTGACCAGGTCGATGAAATGCCAGCCGGACCGGTAGGCGGTGGCCATTTCGCGACGGAAGGAGCGGTCGTCGGGTGGAGTGGTCATGACTCCACGGCCCAACTGCTGTCCGCCGGCGGGACCCACGAGCTGTCGCCCGGGACATCGGACGCCACGATCACCCAGCTGCTGTCACCGGCGCCGGCGCCGGCAGCGGCCTGTACGCGCCAACTGCTGTCCTGTGCGACAGCATCCTTCGTCCCCGCATGACCGGTCAGTACCCCGAAGGCCAAGGCGGCGGAGAAGGCGGCGACAAGCGCCGAGCGAAGCATTGTCTTATGCATAGTCGGCTTCGTCCTCATGTGAAGGTCACCTCTCCCCCGTCCGGATACGACGATGGCCCATTCCGGCACGTCATGGCCACACAAACGATGCATCATGTTCCTGCACGTTCATGACCCTGGGGGGTGGAGATTTGGCGATAAACGAGATTAAACGGACACATCCCCACGGGCTTACCGACCTGTGCGAGGAAGGGAGCCGTCTGTACGGGAATGCTCTCCGGACGGGGCGCATAGCTCGTGCCGACGTGGAAACCGCGCCCTGTCTGATGGAGTTCGCCCTCCTCCACCCCGATCCCGACGACCCCAACTGGCTGCGCCCGGTGCCCCCGACGATCGCCCTGGCCCAGCGGCTCAACCCGATCGAGCAGGAGATCACCCAGCGCCGCCGGGAGTCCATCGAACTCGCCGACGCTTTCGAGCCGTTCATGCACATCAGTGCCCAGCCGACGGCGACCACCCACTCGATCACCGTGCTGGAGGGGCTTGACCGGATCAACGCCGCGCTGGATCTGGCCACCTCCCAGTGCCAGAGCGAGATGCTCACGGTCCAGCCGAGCCGCCGGCGGCTCGAACACACCCTCGCCAAGGCCCTGGAGCGCGACCGCCCGCTGATCGAGCGGGGCTGCCGCATCCGCACCCTCTACCAGCACCCCGCCCGCTACAGCCCCGAGACGCTGGCCTACGTGGCCCAGTTCGCCGACGGCAAGGTGGAGTACCGGACGATCGACGAACTGGCCGAGCGGCTGATCATCTGCGACGAGACGGTGGCCTTCATCCCCACCCGGGACGACGGGGAGGTCGCGCTCGAACTGCGCCACCCCGGGCTCGTCCGCTATCTGATCAAGGTCTTCGAGTTCATGTGGGCCCGCGCGGTCCCGCTGAGCGCCGGCGCCCCCTACGAGACCGCCTCCGACGGCATCACCGAGGTCCAGCACTCCATCGCCAAGCTCCTGGTCGAGGGGCACGTGGACGAGGCCATCGCCCGCCGCCTCGGCATGAACGTGCGCACCTGCCGGGCCCACATAGCCAAGCTGGCCCACGCCCTCGGCAGCGGCAGCCGCGCCCAGCTCGGCTACCTCATCGCCCAGTCCGGCATCCTCGACCGCGACCACTGACCCGGCCCGTCCGGCTCACCGCGCCGGGGGTTCCTGGTCCGCGCCGGCCAGCGCCCCGGCAGGCCGCGGCGGACGGTGGCCGTCCAGGCCCACCTGGGCGATGCGCACGCCGAGCTGGGTCCGGCTGGCCGCGCCCAGGGTCTCCGACAGCCGGGCGATGTGCGCCCGGCAGGTACGCACGCTGATGCCCAGCCGCTCGGCGATCACCGCGTCCTGGTGGCCCTCCGCCAGCAGCGCGGCGATGGACTGCTCCCGGTGCGAGATGCCCTCGATACCGGTGTCCGGCAGCGGCGCCGTCAGCGGGATGGCCAGCCGCCACAGCCGCTCGAAGATCGTCACCAGGTACTCCACCAGCGCCGGGTGGCGCAGTTCCAGGGCCATCGTGCGGTCGGCGTTGGCGGGGATGAAGGCCACCGTGCGGTCGAAGAGGATGAGCCGGTCGATGACCTCGTCCAGGGTCCGCGCCTCCACCGCGTCGCCCATCAGCTCCAGGTAGTTCAGCAGGCCCTGCCCGTGCCGCGCCACGTGCGTGTACAGGTCGCGCATGCGCACGCCCCGGCCGCGCAGCGCCAGCGCCCGGTGCAGGCCCTCGGTGAGCTCCGCCTCCCGCCGGATGCCGCCGGGCTGCACGGTGAGCACCTCGGTGGTGCACGCCTCGGTCGCCTCGTCCATCGCGGCCTGGATGCGGGCCAGCCCGTCCAGCACCCGGATGGCGCTGCCCTCGACCGGTGCCGCCGGGGAGTCGCACTGCCGGCCCAGGCCCGCGTACCACTCGAACGCGGCCACCGCCGAGCCCACCCGCCGCTGGCTCGCGCTGACCTCGTCGTAGACCCCGCGCAGCAGCCGGGTCATGACCTCCTGCGGGGAGGTCGGCACCAGCCAGTCCATGTCGTCGGGATCGGGATGCAGCAGCGCCAGGTCCAGCAGGCAGGGCACGGGCTCGGCGTCCGAGCGCGGCACCCGCCCCCGGCGCACGGCACGGGAGTACACCCGATCCCCGGCCTCACACAGCCGGTCGGCACCGTGAGGATGCTCCTCCGCCCCGCGCCCGGCCATCGCCCATTTCACCCCCGGTGTGCTGCCACTTCCGCAGCGCAACTATGCGCGGCGCCGACCGGGTCCGCAACACGGGTGTCCCGGCGGCGGTGCCCAAGTGGTCCCGTTCCGCCCGGGTTCGCGTGGTGCTCGGTCTTCACATCACACCGGGATGACGGCGGCGGCTACTTGAGCCCGATCGCCGCGCAGGCCGACTTGTACTCGGCGGTGCAGATCTCACCGGCCGAGTAGATGCCGTCCGCGGTGACCGTGTCCTTGATGGTGCGCTTGGTCAGCGCGCTCACCTGGAGCAGCCGCGCCGGGATGTCCTTCGTGGTGGGGCTGTCCACCCGGTCCCGGGTGAGGGCGTCGAACTGGATGTCCTTGCCCTGGACGCGCATGACGGCCATCTGCGCGGCGGCCTCGGCCTCGTCCGGGTAGGACTTGTAGACGCTCATGTACTGCTCGCCGGCCACGACCCGCCGCACCGCGTCCAGGTCGGCGTCCTGGCCGGTGACCGGGGGCAGGCTGGTGACACCGGCCGCCTTCAGGGCCTTGATGACACCGCCCGCCATGCCGTCGTTGGCGGAGAGGACACCGGCGATGCCGGCCTTGCCGAGCTTGGCGATCGCCTTGGCCATGTTCGCCTCGGCGTTCTCCGGCTTCCAGTCCGTGGTGTCGTAGCTGTCGGCGATCGTCACCTTGCCGTTCAGCTCGGAGAGCGCGCCCTGCTTGAACTGCTTGGCGTTGGGGTCGGTGGGCGAGCCGTTCATCATCACGACCTTGTCGGAGATGTCGGCCGTCGACCCCAGCGCCTCCAGCAGGGTCCGGCCCTGCACCTCGCCGACCAGCTCGTTGTCGAAGGAGACGTAGGCGTCGATCGGGCCCTCGGCCAGGCGGTCGTAGGCGATGACCGGGATGCCCGCGTCCTTGGCCTTCTGCACCTCGCCGGCGATGGCGTGCGCGTCCACCGCGTCCAGCAGGATGACGTCGGCCTTGGCGTCGATCATGCTCCGCAGCTGCTCGGCCTGGCGGGCGGCGCTCGCCTCGGCGTTGGCGTACTCGACCTTGGCCTTGTTCCGGGTGAGTTCGGCGACCTTGCGCTTGATGATGGGGTAGTCGAACTTGTCGTAGCGGGTGTTCGCCTTCTCCGGCAGCAGCAGGCCCACGGTGATGTCGTCGCCCTTGGTCGGGCTCGCGCTGGCCCCGTCCCCCGTCGCGTTCAGCACGCCGCAGCCGGCGAGCGAGAGGGTCATCGTGGAGGCGGCCACGGATATGGCGATACGACGCATTCGGGGGCTCACTTCAGGTGTGGTGCGGAGGGGTTCTGCGCTACGGCCGGATGTCTGAAAAGACAACGCGGAGCCCGCACCCGGCGTCAAGAAAAATCACTTAACGAGTCCGCAACACCACGCTCGGCTGACCCTGTGAAGGTCACGCGAAACCACCTGCAAGGGGCCTTTACCCACCCTCCACCTCAAGGGAGTTCACGCGGAGAGCCTCATCCGTACAACCAACCCGGTTCACCACGAGTCGTGATCGCCGACGGCCCCGAGCCGCGCTCCGACTCGATCAGAGGAACGAATGAACCCAGCCAGACGCGCTACCGCCACGGCGGTCGTGCTCGCCGCCGCCGGCGCCCTGCTGAGCGCCGTCGCCCCGGCCGCGTCCGCCGCCGTAAACTGCGCCTCCCCCACCTACCAGCGGCAGTTCTTCGCGAACACCACCTTCTCGGGCACCCCGAAGAAGACCGACTGCGACGCGGCGGTGGCCGAGAAGTGGGGCACCGGCGCCCCGGCCACCGGTCTGCCCAAGGACAACTTCGGCGTCCGCTGGACCGTGACCCGCGACTTCGGCTCCGGCGGGCCCTTCGCCCTGCCGGTCACCGCGCAGGACGGCATCCGGGTGTACCTGGACGGCACCCGCAAGGTCGACCTGTGGAAGAACGTCTCCACGACCCAGAAGAAGACCGTCAACGTCACCATCCCGGCCGGCAAGCACACGCTCCGCGTGGACTTCGTCAACTGGACCGGCGCCGCGGACGTCTCCTTCGCCTACACCCCGCGCACCACGCCCGACGTGGACAAGGTCAAGCCCCTGGTGCCGGCCGGGCCTTCGGTGTCGTACGACCCCGCGACCGGCCGGGCCAGGGTGAGCTGGGCGAAGAACAAGGAGATGGACCTCGCCGGTTACCGCGTCTACCGGCGGCCGAGCGGCTCCCCGTTCAAGGCCGTGCCGCTGGCGACGACCACCGCCACGAGCCACACCGACACCACCCTCCCGGTGACCGGCGAGACCTTCCTCTACGAGGTCCGCGCCTACGACAAGGCCGGCAACGAGTCCGCGGGCACGGCCGACATGTCCGTCACCACCGCCGACCGCACCGCGCCCGGCGCGCCCTCCGGGCTGGAGATCACCGACGCCTCCGAGGAGAACGGACTGGGCCTGCGCTGGAGCCCCGTGCCCGGCGCGGCCTCCTACCGGGTCTACCGGGCGCCGGACGGGAACGGCGCCTACACCCGCCTCGGCGGCACCGCGGAGCCGTCCTACCGGGACGCCACGGCCGCGGTGGGCACCGCCTACTCCTACCGGGTGACCGCGGTGGACGCGGCGGGCAACGAGTCCGCCCGGTCCGCCGCCCTCACCGGAACGCGCCGGGACGACACCCCGCCGCCCCCCGTCACCGGGCTGAAGGCCACCCCGGCCGACGACGGCTTCGAGCTGACCTGGGACGAGAACCCGGCGCCCGACCTGCTGCGGTACTCCGTCTACGCGGGCCGGGTCCTCAGCGACGGCGAGGAGAGCGTCTGCTCCGCCTCCGAGACCGCCTGGCTGAAGCCCGACACCACCTCGTACCACTACACCACGGTCCCCGACGGCGAGCAGCGCTGCTTCTTCGTCGACGCCGTCGACTCGTCGTGGAACTCCCGCTACAAGTCGACCGGCGAGGCGGACGTGGTGGTCGCCACCGAGCTGGGCACGCCGGCGGAGCCGGGCACCGGGGACGAGGCCACCGGCCCGGCGTCCTGACGGGCGCCCCGGACGACGCGAGAGGGGCCCGGATGCTCCGGGCCCCTCTTCACGCGCCTTACGCGCCGTTCAGTCCTGCTGCTGCCGCTTGGGCCGCCACACCACCAGCGCGCTGGTCTGCTGGACCTCCTGGTACGGCACCAGGTCGCGCCGGTAGGAGGCGTGCACCGCGGCCTCGCGCTGCCGCATCGCCGCCGCCGCGCCGTCCAGGGCCGCCTCCAGCTCCGCGACCCGGGACTGGAGCGCGGCGACCTGGTTCTCCAGCTCGATGATCCGCTTGATGCCGGCCAGGTTGATGCCCTCGTCCTGCGACAACTGCTGCACCTGGCGGAGCAGTTCGATGTCACGGGCCGAGTAGCGCCGCCCCCGGCCGGCGGTGCGGTCGGGGGAGACCAGGCCCAGGCGGTCGTACTGGCGCAGCGTCTGCGGGTGGAGTCCGGAGAGCTGGGCCGCCACCGAGATGACGTAGACCGGGGTCTCGTCGGTCAGTTCGTACGGTGAGAAACCCCCGCGCTGGCGGGGACGACGGCCATCCATCTCTCTCAAGCTCCCTTCGCGGCCTCGAACAGCTCCGCCCGCGGGTCCTCGCCCGCGGTCGCCTCGCGATACGCCTCCAGCGCGTCACGAGCCTTCCCCGACAGGTCCTTGGGAACACGCACCTCCACGGTGACCAGCAGATCGCCGCGGGTGCCGTCCTTGCGGACCGCGCCCTTGCCCCGGGCCCGCATCGTACGGCCGTTCGGGGTGCCGGGGGGCAGTTTCAGGGTGACGGGCGGGCCGCCGAGGGTCGGCACCCGCACCTCCCCGCCGAGGGCCGCCTCGGGATACGTCACCGGCACGGTGACGGTGAGGTTGTCGCCCTTGCGCCCGAACACCGGGTGCTCCCCCACGTGGACGACCACGTACAGATCGCCGGCCGGGCCGCCCCGCTCGCCGGGCGCGCCCTTGCCGCGCAGCCGGATGCGCTGGCCGTCGGTCACCCCCGCGGGGATGCGGACCTGCATCGTCCGCGACGACTTGGCGCGTCCGCTGCCCTTGCAGTCCTCGCAGGGGTGCTCGGCGATCAGGCCGCGGCCCTTGCAGTCGGGGCAGGGGTCGGTGAGCGAGAAGCCGCCGCCGGTGCCCCGCGCGACCTGACCGGTGCCGACGCAGGTCGGGCACACGCGCGGTGTGCCGTTCTTGTCGCCGGTGCCCGAACAGGCCTTGCAGGGCGCCTGGGAGGACATCCGCAGCGGCACCGTGGCGCCCTCGATGGCCTCCGTGAAGCTCAGCGTCACCTCGGACTCGACGTCCTGGCCGCGCCGGGGCTGGGTCCGCGGACCCGCGGCGCCGCCACGGTTGAACAAGCCCCCGAAGACGTCACCGAGTCCGCCGCCGAAGCCTCCGCCCTGGGCGGCGCCGCCGAACAGGTCGCCCAGGTCGAAGTTGAAGGAGCCGCCGGCCGCGCCCGGCCCGGGGCGGAAGCCGCCGTTGCCGAACAGCGCGCGCGCTTCGTCGTACTCCTTGCGCTTCTTGGGGTCGCCGAGGACGTCGTTCGCCTCGGAGATCTCCTTGAAGCGCTCCTCGGCCTTGGCGTTGCCCTTGTTGGCGTCCGGGTGGAACTCGCGGGCGAGCTTCCGGTACGCCTTCTTGATCTCGGCCTCGGTGGCGTCCTTGGGGACGCCGAGGACCTTGTAGTAGTCCTTCTCGATGAAGTCCTTGGTGCTCATCCCCGACGTCCCTCCTTCCCCTGTGTTGTCACGTCAGCCCTCGTCCGGGCCACCGTTCTCCTTGTCGCCGTCCGCCGCGGTGTTCTCCTCGGCGGCGTCCTCCGCCTGGTCCGCCTTGACGGTCTGCGCGCCGGGCTGCGGTTCGGCCACGGCCACCCGCGCGGGGCGGATGGTGCGCTCGCCGATGCGATACCCCGGCTGGAGGATCGCCACGCAGGTCGTCTCCGTGACGTCCGGCGCGTAGCTGTGCATCAGGGCCTCGTGGATCGTCGGGTCGAAGGGCTCGCCCTCCTTGCCGAACTGCTGCAGGCCCATCTTGGCCGCGACGGTCTCCAGCGACTCGGCCACCGACTTGAAGCCGCCGACCAGTTCGCCGTGTTCCCGCGCCCGGCCGATGTCGTCGAGCACCGGGAGCAGTTCGGTCAGGAGGTTCGCCACGGCGATCTCCTTGACCGCGGCCCGGTCGCGCTCGACGCGGCGGCGGTAGTTCTGGTACTCGGCCTGGAGGCGCTGGAGGTCCGCCGTGCGCTCGCCGAGCGCCGTGCGCACCTGGTCCAGCTGGGCGACCAGACCGGCGTTCTCTGCGTTCCCGTCCCCGGCCGGGGCCGCCCCCTCCTCGGGGGCGGCCTTCGGCTCGGCGTCGTCGGAGGTGGCGCCGGAGGGGACGTCGGGCTTCTCCTCGAAGCCCGGGGTCTCCTCCGTCACGCGGCACCGTCCTTGCGCTCGTCGTCCACGATCTCGGCGTCCACGACGTCGTCGTCCTTGGCGTCACCGGCGGTGGCACCGCCGGCGGCCTGGGCGCCCTGGGCGTCGGCGTACAGGGCCTGGCCCAGCTTCTGCGAGACGGCCGCGACCTTCTCGGTGGCGGTGCGGATCTCGGCGGTGTCCTCGCCCTTGAGCTTCTCCTTCAGCTCGGCGACGGCGGACTCGACCTCGGTCTTGACCTCGCCGGGGACCTTGTCCTCGTTGTCCTTGAGGAACTTCTCGGTCTGGTAGACGAGCTGCTCGCCCTGGTTGCGGGTCTCGGCGGCCTCGCGGCGCTTGTGGTCCTCCTCCGCGTAGCGCTCGGCCTCCTCGCGCATGCGGTCGACCTCTTCCTTCGGGAGCGAGGAGCCGCCGGTGACGGTCATCTTCTGCTCCTTGCCGGTGCCGAGGTCCTTCGCCGTGACGTGCATGATGCCGTTGGCGTCGATGTCGAAGGAGACCTCGATCTGCGGGACGCCGCGCGGCGCCGGCGGCAGACCGGTCAGCTCGAACATGCCGAGCTTCTTGTTGTACGCCGCGATCTCGCGCTCGCCCTGGTAGACCTGGATCTGCACCGACGGCTGGTTGTCCTCGGCCGTGGTGAAGATCTCCGAGCGCTTGGTCGGGATCGTGGTGTTGCGCTCGATCAGCTTGGTCATGATGCCGCCCTTGGTCTCGATGCCGAGGGACAGCGGGGTGACGTCGAGCAGCAGGACGTCCTTGACCTCGCCCTTGAGGACACCGGCCTGGAGCGAGGCGCCGATGGCGACGACCTCGTCCGGGTTCACACCCTTGTTGGCCTCCTTGCCGCCGGTCAGCTCCTTGACGAGCTCGGCGACGGCGGGCATACGGGTGGAGCCACCGACGAGCACGACGTGGTCGATGTCGTTGATGGAGATGCCGGCGTCCTTGATGACGTTGTGGAACGGCGTCTTGCAGCGCTCCAGCAGGTCGGCCGTCAGCTGCTGGAACTGGGCGCGGGTGAGCTTCTCGTCCAGGTGCAGCGGGCCCTCGGCGGACGCCGTGATGTACGGCAGGTTGATCGAGGTCTCGGTGGAGGAGGACAGCTCGATCTTGGCCTTCTCGGCGGCCTCGCGCAGGCGCTGGAGGGCCATCTTGTCCTTGGACAGGTCCACGCCGTGGCCGGACTGGAACTGCTTGACCAGGTAGTCGACGACGCGCTGGTCCCAGTCGTCACCACCGAGGTGGTTGTCGCCGTTGGTGGCCTTCACCTCGACGACGCCGTCGCCGATCTCCAGCAGGGACACGTCGAAGGTGCCGCCGCCGAGGTCGAAGACGAGGATCGTCTGGTCGTCCTTGTCGAGGCCGTAGGCCAGCGCGGCGGCCGTCGGCTCGTTGACGATGCGCAGGACGTTCAGACCGGCGATCTCGCCGGCCTCCTTCGTCGCCTGGCGCTCGGAGTCGTTGAAGTAGGCCGGGACGGTGATGACCGCGTCCGTGACCTTCTCGCCCAAGTAGGCCTCGGCGTCCCGCTTCAGCTTCTGCAGGATGAACGCGGAGATCTGCTGCGGGTTGAAGTCCTTCCCGTCCAGCGCGATCTTCCAGTCGGTGCCCATGTGCCGCTTGACGGACCGGATGGTCCGGTCGACGTTGGTGACCGCCTGGCGCTTGGCCACCTCGCCGACGAGCACCTCGCCGTTCTTGGCGAAGGCGACGACGGACGGCGTGGTCCTGGCACCCTCGGCGTTGGTGATGACGGTGGGCTCGCCGCCCTCCAGAACGCTGACGACGGAGTTAGTCGTGCCCAGGTCGATGCCGACCGCACGTGCCATGGTTGATTCCTCCAGCTGACTTGAGTGGAACAGGCTCAAGTGTGCCCGAGGAGGACCGCGGGGTCAACAGACCTGAGTCAATCGGACTCAACTCTTATCCGCTCCTTACACGCAAGTGCCCACTGACCTGCGTAGATGCCGTACGAGGGGGGTGCGGAACAGGCGTCCGAAGGAGTACGAGGACGACCACGGCGACGGCCACCGCGCCCGCCACCCAGAGCGCGGCCCCCTTCCCGGTCCACCCCGCGTGCACCAGTACCCCCACGAGCACCGACGAGAACGAGGCGGCCCCCAGCAGGACGACCGACCCCTGCGGGGTGAGCCCGAGCCGGCGCAGCCGGTGCGCGAGGTGGTCCGGGCCGCGCCGCAGCAGCGGGCGCCGGGCCGTGGTCCGCGCCAGCACCACCAGCAGGGCGTCGGCGACGGCGACGGCACCCAGGCAGAACACCACCGCCGCGCTCGGCCCGAGCGCGTACCCCGCGCGCGTGAAGACGACGGCGGAGGACAGCACGAACCCGCTGAACAGCGAGCCGCACGCGCCGAGGCCGATGCGCGCGGGGTGCCAGTTGTGCATGAGGAAGCCGGTGAGGGCGGCGGCGACCACGCTCAGCAGCACGGCGAGGCCGTCCATCACCTCCCCGGCGGCGCAGGCGCCCACCCCGAAGGCGGTGATCACCCCGACCGTCCCGGCCAGCCCGTCGGCGTGGTCCAGCCCCCGGAAGGCGAGGGTGGTGAGCACGATCCAGCCGACGGCCAGCAGCCCGCCGGGCACGCCGGTGTCGTCATAGGGCACCACCCAGACCGCCGCCACGGCCGTTCCGGCGGCGAGCACGCGGGCGCGCAGCCGCCACACGTCGGCCACCAGGCCCAGGGCGGCGATCGCGGCGGCGGCCGTCAGCAGTTCCCCGACGCCCTCCCCGAGCGGGGCCACCCCGCTCCACTGCCCCGTCCCGGCGACCAGGCAGGTGACGGCCACCACGGCGAGCCCGCCGAGCAGTGGGAGGGGACGCTGCCGGCGCCGGTCGAGGATCCCGGCCCGCAGGGCGGGCGCCCGGAGCGCCGCGGCGAGCACGGCGGTCAGGAGGAGGGCGGCGGTAGCGGCGGCGATCCCGTAGAGCACGGCTCTAAGGTAGGGGCGAAAGTATCAATTCGGTACGAATAACACGATCCGATTGCCCGGCGGCGATCCAGATCACCCCGCGCTCTGCTGCATCCCGGCGGAAGATGGGGGTAGTCTCAGACGGACTACATAAGTTACCGCTTAGTAATGTTCGTCAGCCCAGACAGCTCGTTCCGACCGAGGCCGCTTCAGGAGCCCCAATGCAACTCGCCGCGATCATCGTGTCGCTGGTCCTGATCGTGGTCGGCGTGGCACTGTTCGGCCGCGCCCTCCTCCAGATCTACAACCACATGCGGCTGGGCCAGCCGGTACCGGCCGGCACGCGGACCAACGATCCCACACAGCGCACCATGACCGTGGTCCGGGAGTTCCTCGGCCACACCCGGATGAACCGCTGGGGCATCGTCGGCGTGGCGCACTGGTTCGTCGCCGTCGGCTTCTTCACCCTGCTGCTGACGATCGTGAACGCCTTCGGGCAGCTGTTCAAGGCGGAGTGGATCCTGCCCGTCCTGGGCGACTGGGCACCGTACAACGTCTACGTCGAGTTCATCGGCACCATGACCGTGATCGGCATCCTCGTGCTGATCGCGATCCGCCAGCTGAGCCACCCGCGCGACCCGGGCCGCAAGTCCCGCTTCGCCGGCTCCAACTTCGGCCAGGCCTACTTCGTCGAGACCGTCATCCTCATCGTCGGCGTCTGCATCTTCATGCTGCACGCCCTCGAAGGCGCCCAGCACCACGTGGACGGCTACGAGGCCTCGTTCTTCATCTCGTACCCGGTCGTCGCCTGGCTGCGGGACATGGACCTGTCCACCCTCCAGAACCTCACCTACTTCTTCGCCGGCCTGAAGATCGCCACCAGCTTCATCTGGATGATCACGGTCTCGCTGAAGACCGACATGGGTGTGGCCTGGCACCGCTTCCTGGCGTTCCCGAACATCTGGTTCAAGCGCAACGCCGACGGCTCCACCGCGCTCGGCGCGCTCCAGCCCATGACCTCGAACGGCAAGCCGATCGACTTCGAGGACCCGGGCGAGGACGACGTCTTCGGCGTCTCCCAGGTCGAGCAGTTCTCCTGGAAGGGCCTGCTGGACTTCTCCACCTGCACCGAGTGCGGCCGCTGCCAGTCGCAGTGCCCCGCCTGGAACACCGGCAAGCCGCTCTCGCCGAAGCTGCTGATCATGTCCCTGCGGGACCACGCGCACGCCAAGGCGCCGTACCTGCTCGCGGGCGGCGGCAAGACCATGGAGGGCGAGGAGAAGGCGTCCGAGGAGCAGCTGAAGGACGTCCCCGCCGCCGCGCTGGCCGAGGCCGAGCGCCCGCTGATCGGCACCGCCGAGGAGAACGGCGTCATCGACCCGGACGTGCTGTGGTCCTGCACCACCTGCGGCGCCTGCGTCGAGCAGTGCCCGGTGGACATCGAGCACGTCGACCACATCGTGGACATGCGCCGCTACCAGGTGATGATCGAGAGCGCCTTCCCCTCCGAGGCGGGCACGATGCTCAAGAACCTGGAGAAGAAGGGCAACCCCTGGGGCCTGGCGAAGAAGCAGCGCCTGGAGTGGACCAAGGAGGTCGACTTCGAGGTCCCGGTCGTCGGCAAGGACATCGAGGACCTCACCGAGGTCGAGTACCTCTACTGGGTCGGCTGCGCCGGTGCCCTGGAGGACCGCGCGAAGAAGACCACCAAGGCCTTCGCCGAGCTGCTGCACATCGCGGGCGTGAAGTTCGCGATCATGGGCGGCGACGAGAAGTGCACCGGTGACTCCGCCCGCCGGCTGGGCAACGAGCCGTTGTTCCAGGAGCTGGGCATGGAGAACGTCATGGCCCTGAACACGGCGTTCGGCGAGGAGCTGGACGACGACGGCAAGGTCACGCCCGAGTCGCGGAAGCCGAAGTCCACGAAGAAGATCGTCGCCACCTGCCCGCACTGCCTGAACACGCTCGGCAACGAGTACCCGCAGCTCGGCGGCGACTACGAGGTCATCCACCACACCCAGCTGCTCCAGCACCTGGTGGACGAGGGCAAGCTCGTGCCCGTCACCCCGGTCGAGGGCATCATCACCTACCACGACCCCTGCTACCTGGGCCGCCACAACAAGATCTACACGCCCCCGCGCGAGATCATCGGCAAGGTCCCGGGCCTCAGGAACGAGGAGATGCACCGCCACAAGGAGCGCGGCTTCTGCTGCGGCGCCGGCGGCGCGCGGATGTGGATGGAGGAGCGGATCGGCAAGCGCATCAACAACGAGCGCGTCGACGAGGCCCTCTCCCTCAACCCGGACATCGTCTCCACCGCCTGCCCGTTCTGCCTCGTCATGCTCACCGACTCGGTGAACGGCAAGAAGAACGAGGGCAAGGCCAAGGAGTCCATCCAGGTCGTGGACGTCGCCCAGCTGCTGCTCGACTCCGTCAAGACGCCGGCCGACCCGGCGGGCGACACGGAGACCGAGAGCGCGCCGGAGCCGGAGCCGGTGAAGTAGCTCCGCTCCCCCCGCGTACGGCGCCCCCTGCTTCGCACAGGCAGGGGGCGCCGTCGTGTTCCGGCGGGGTCCGGCTCAGGCGCCCTTGGGGCCGGCCTGCTGGACCACGTCGAAGGACCACAGGGTCGAGCCGGAGGCGGCCGGCTTCGGACGCTCGCCGCCTTCCCCGCCGCCCTCGCCGCCGCCGTGGTGCGCGGCCTTCATCGGCCCCTCCATCCAGGCCTGGAAGGACTCCTCGTCCCGCCAGCGGGTGTAGACGAGGTACTGGTCGGTGCCCTCCACGGGCCGCAGCAGCTCGAACCACTCGAAGCCGTCGGAGTTCTCCACCGCGTGGGCCCGCGAGGCGAACCGCTTCTCCAGCACCTCCCGCTGCTCGGCGGGAACGGTCAGCACGTTGATCTTCACTACGCTCATGCACCCATCCTGGACCATGAGCCCCCGCCGAACGCCGCGGAACCCCGAGGGAATCCGGGGTGCGGTGCCGGGCGGTCCCCTAGTGGTGTGCCTGACGGCCCCTTAGGGGATGTCACAGGTCGGCCGCAAAGCCGGGCGAAGGCCACAGGCCCCGTCACGCGGACCGTCCGGACCAGGTACGTTCGATGACGTGGCTGGATTCAGGATCGGACGCGGGGGCCGGGACGACCGTACCCCCCAAGGACAGCAGGCGCCCCAGGGACCGGCGTACGGACACGGGCACGGCGGCCCC
>NZ_JACBWZ010000290.1 GCF_013870595.1 Streptomyces sp. WELS2
CCGCGCGTGGTCGTGCTGTCCACCGGCAGCGAGCTCGTCCAGCCCGGCGAGGAGCTGGCCCCCGGGCAGATCCACGACTCCAACAGCTTCGCCCTCACCGCCGCCGCGCGGGACGCGGGCGCCATCGCCTACCGGGTGGGCGCGGTCGCCGACGACGCCGAGACGCTGCGCACCACCATCGAGGACCAGCTCATCCGCGCCGACCTGATGGTGACCACCGGCGGGGTCAGCGTGGGCGCCTACGACGTCGTCAAGGAGGCGCTGTCCTGCGTCGGCGACGAGGACGAGGCGGGCGGCGGCGTGGAGTTCCGCAAGCTCGCCATGCAGCCCGGCAAGCCGCAGGGCTTCGGCACCATCGGCCCCGACCACACCCCGCTGCTGGCCCTGCCCGGCAACCCGGTGTCCGCGTACGTCTCCTTCGAGCTGTTCGTCCGCCCCGCCATCCGCGCCCTGATGGGCCTGACCGACCTCCACCGGCCCCGCACCCGGGCCACGCTGAAGGCGGACGCGGCGCTGCGCTCGCCCCGGGGCCGGCGCCAGTTCCTGCGCGGCCGGTACGCCGACGGCGAGGTGACCCCCGTGGGCGGAGCCGGATCCCACCTGATCGCGGCGCTCGCCCAGGCGGACGCGCTCATCGTCGTCCCCGAGGACACGGAGTCCGTGGAGCCCGGCGGCGAGGTCGAGGTCGTGCTGCTCGGCTGAGGCACGCGCGCGTGCCCGTCCACAGGACGGTCCTGGTCCGATGTCCGGCCCGGCTTGGCGGTACCGTTGCGCGCACAGCAGGCCCGCGCTCCGCACCGCGCGGGCCCGGACCGGGAGCGCCACAGCATGAGTACGCAGGAACGGCTGACGCACATCGACGAGGCGGGTGCGGCCCGCATGGTCGACGTATCCGGGAAGGACGTGACCGCGCGCACCGCCCGCGCCAGTGGCCGGGTCCTCGTCTCACCGCGCGTGGTCGGGCTGCTGCGCGGTGAGGGGATGCCCAAGGGCGACGCCCTGGCCACCGCGCGCATCGCCGGGATCATGGGGGCCAAGCGGACCCCGGACCTGATCCCGCTGTGCCACCCGTTGTCGGTGTCCGGTGTGACACTGGACCTGTCGGTCGCGGACGACGCCGTGGAGATCCGGGCCACCGTGAAGACCACGGACCGCACGGGCGTCGAGATGGAGGCCCTCACCGCGGTGACGGTCGCCGCGCTCACCGTGGTCGACATGGTCAAGGCGGTCGACAAGGGGGCGGTCATCACGGACGTGCGGGTGGAGGAGAAGACGGGCGGCAAGTCGGGCGACTGGAGCCGGGCATGAGCTACCGAGCCCTGGTGATCACCGCCTCCAGCCGGGCCGCCGCGGGCGTCTACCCGGACAAGGGCGGCCCGCTGGTCGCCGACGGCCTCAGGGGCCTCGGCCTCGACGTGGCCGGGCCGCGGGTCGTCGCCGACGGCGCCCCCGTGGAGGAGGCCCTGCGCGCGGCCGTGGCGGCCGGGTACGACGTCGTGGTCACCACCGGCGGCACCGGCATCTCGCCCACCGACCGCACCCCGGAGGCCACCCGCGCGGTGATCGACCGGGAGGTGCCCGGCATCGCCGAGGCCATCCGGGCCCACGGGCGTCGGAAGGTGCCCACCGCGGCGCTGTCCCGGGGCCTGGCGGGCGTGGCCGGCCGGACGCTGATCGTGAACCTGCCCGGCTCGACCGGCGGGGTGCGCGACGGCCTGGCCGTGCTGGAGCCGCTGCTGGTGCACGCCGTCGACCAGATCCGCGGCGGCGACCACCCGAGACCCGGCAGTGGGGGTGTGAGCTGAACAGCCCTTCCTGGCCCGTCGTGCTGGCGGACGGCGAGGTCGTCCTCCGGCCGATAAAGCTGCGCGACCAGCGGGCCTGGCGCGAGGTGAACCGGCGCAACCGCGACTGGCTGCGCCCCTGGGAGGCGACCATCCCGCCGCCCGCGCCGAGCGGTCCGGTGGCGCACCGGCCGACCTACCGTCAGATGGTCCGGCACCTGCGCTCCGAGGCCGGCGCGGGCCGGATGCTGCCGTTCGTCATCGAGTACCAGGGGCGGCTGGCCGGGCAGTTGACGGTGGCCGGTATCACCTGGGGCTCGATGTGCTCGGGGCACATCGGGTACTGGGTGGACGAGGAGGTGGCCGGGCGCGGGGTGGTGCCGACGGCCGTCGCGCTCGTGGTGGACCACTGCTTCCGCACCGTCGGCCTGCACCGCATCGAGGTCTGCATTCGTCCCGAGAACCGGCCGAGCCGGCGCGTGGTGGAGAAACTCGGATTCCGCGAGGAGGGGCTGCGGCCGCGCTATCTGCACATCGACGGAGCCTGGCGCGACCATCTCGTCTTCGCGCTCACCGCGGAAGAGGTGCCCGACGGGTTGCTCACGCGGTGGCACCGGGCGCGCTCCCAGCGGGCCCAGCGCACCGAGCGCCCATGAATTGAAAATACGTTCGATTTTGAAAATCGCATCGGTCGCAAAAAATGCTGGAAATATCAGCCAGATCGTGCGACACACCGGCCCAATTGGCGGATGGCCTCACGCAAACCCCTCTACCGTGTGAGGCGTGAGCAGCAGCGGCCTCATCTACGCAGTCATTGTCGGGGCCTGGGCCGCCTACTTGGTGCCGATGTGGCTCCGTAGGCAGGACGAGCTGAACGAGGCCCGTCCGACGGAACGCTTCAGCACCGCCATCCGGCTGCTTTCCGGACGGGCGGGCATGGAGCGCCGGTACGCCAGGGACCTGCGGGCGCGCTCCGCCCAGGAGGGGGAGCCGGACGCCGTCGACCCGGACGCCGTCACCGACTCGGTGGACGTCCGGGCCTTCGCCGTGCCTCCGACCCGCCGTCAGGAGGGCCTGGACGCCGAGCCCCTGGACGCCCCACCGGCCCACAGCCCACACCGGCCCACCGGAAGGCCACGAACCCCCGCCCGCACCGGCACCCCGCCCTCTCCTGCACCGGGGCGCGCCGGGCCTCAGCGCTCCAGGCGGAGCCGGACCACGAGGTCGTGCAGGGCACCGTGGGCGGTGGCGGTGCCGGGCAGCGCCGAGCCGGCCTGCGCCTCGTCCAGCGCGGTGTGCAGCCGCTCCACGTCCGTCGCCACGCGTTCGCGGTCCACATCGGCGCGGACGTTCTCCCGCTCCCGCTTGGCGGCGATCAGCTCGGGCAGATAGCCGGGGCCGCCCACGAGCTCCAGGAGCGTGGGCAGATGCGCCTGGACCTCGCCGCTGCGCATGAGGTGGATGCCGGTGAGCAGCACCCGGAAGGTGTAGAGCAGCGGCTTGAGTTCGCCGGTCTTCTCGAACAGCCGCCACTGGGTCGCGGCGAACCCGCGGTAGTGGTGGGCGTGGTGGCTGGTGAGGACGCCGGGGACGAGCGCGGCCAGCTCCCGGTGGGCCTCGCCGGTGTGCACGACCAGCGGGGAGAGCAGCTGCTCCAGCACATAGCCGTTGCGGCGGAGCATCAGGCGGGCGAACTTGCGCAGGTCGTGGGTGACGAGGTCCAGTTCGACGCCGTAGCGGACCCAGGTCCGCGAGCGGGTCTCCTCCGGCTCGCCCAGGCCGACGAGGTCGGCGGCGGGGAGCAGGTGGACGCCTCTGAGGTCCACGTCGGAGTCCTGGGAGGGGAAGCCGTACAGATGGGCTCCGGAGACGGTGGCGAACAGCAGGGGGTCGGACTGTTCCGCGATCACCGGGGCCAGGTCTATGTCGAGGTCGCCGAGCATGGGCCTAAGCGTCCCAGAGCGTACCCAGGGCCAACAGGTCGCCCCGGTGTTCGATCCGCTCCGTCCAGTCGGCGGGCCAGGCCCCGGCGCCCAGCCGGGCGCCCGCGAAGGCGCCGGTGAGGCAGGCGATGGAGTCGGAGTCGCCGGCGGTGCAGGCGGCCCGGCGCAGGGCGGTGACGGGCTCGTCGGGGAAGAGCAGGAAGCACAGCAGCCCGGTGGCGAGGGCCTCCTCGGCGATCCAGCCCTCGCCGGTGGCCAGGCAGGGGTCGGTCTCCGGGGAGACGGTCCGCACGGCCTCCTGGAGCCGGCCGAGGATCTCCAGGCACTCGTCCCAGCCGCGCGCGGTGAACTGCTCGGGGCCGGGGTACTGGGCGCGGGTCCACAGGTCGCCGAGCCAGGCGTGGTGGTAGTACGTGCGGTGTTCCAGGGCGTACGAGCGCAGCCGCCCGACGAGTCCGGCCGGTTCGGCGCCCCGGGCGAGCAGGTGGACGGCGTGGGCGGTGAGGTCGGAGGCGGCCAGCGCGGTGGGGTGGCCGTGGGTGAGCGCGGCCTGCAACTGGGCGGCGCCGGCGCGCTGTTCACCGCTCAGACCGGGAGCCAGGCCGATCGGGGCGACCCGCATGTTGGCGCCGCAGCCCTTGGAGCCGGTCCGGCTGGCGTCCTGCCAGGCCCGGTGCCGGTCGGTGAGCAGCTCGCAGGCCCGCAGACAGGTGCCGCCGGGGGCGCGGTTGTTCTCCGGCGAGCGGTACCACTCCACGAACTCCGCGCGCAGCGGCCCCTCCAGTCCCCGAGGCGTCAGGTCGGCGCGCTCCACGGCCGTCCGCAGGGCGCGCCCGACGGCGAGGGTCATCTGCGTGTCGTCGGAGACGAAGGCCCGCTTGGGCAGCTCCATCTCCCGCCAGGGACCGCACTTGGCGAGGATCGACGGTACGTCGTTGAACTCGGTCGGGAAGCCGAGGGCGTCCCCGAGGGCGAGTCCGAGAAGTGCTCCGGTCGCCGGCTGCCTGGGCATAGCCACCATCCCCCTTTATCGTCATCATGACAATAAAGGGGGATGGTGATCATGGCAAGGCGCTTTAGAGATCGACTTCCTTCATCAGCATGCCGACCTCGGTGTTCGACAGGCGGCGCAGCCAGCCCGACTTCTGGTCGCCGAGGGTGATCGGGCCGAAGGCGGTGCGTACCAGCCGCTCGACCGGGAAACCGGCCTCCGCCAGCATGCGGCGCACGATGTGCTTGCGGCCCTCGTGCAGGGTCACCTCGACCAGGTAGTTCTTGCCGGTCTGCTCGACCACGCGGAAGTGGTCCGCGCGGGCGTAGCCGTCCTCCAGCTGGATGCCGTCCTTCAGCCGCTTGCCCAGGTCGCGCGGGATCGGGCCGACGATGGCCGCGAGGTAGGTCTTCTTCACGCCGTACCGCGGGTGGGTGAGGCGGTGCGCCAGCTCACCGTGGTTGGTGAGCAGGATGACGCCCTCGGTCTCGGTGTCCAGCCGGCCGACGTGGAAGAGCCGGGTCTCGCGGTTGGTGACGTAGTCGCCGAGGCACTGCCGGCCCTCCGGGTCCTCCATGGTGGAGACCACGCCCGCGGGCTTGTTCAGCGAGAAGAACTGGTACGACTGCGTCGCCACGGTCAGGCCGTCGACCTTGACCTCGTCCTTCTCCGGGTCGACCCGCTTGCCCTGCTCGGTGACGATCTCGCCGTTCACCTCGACCCGGGCCTGCTCGATCAGCTCCTCGCAGGCCCGCCGGGAGCCGTAGCCGGCGCGCGCGAGGACCTTCTGCAGCCGCTCGCCCTCCTGCTCGGCGCCCGGGAAGGTCTTGGGCAGCTTGATGTCCTTCCTGCCCGCGTACCGCTCCCGGTTGCGCTCCTCGACCCGCGTCTCGTACTCGCGCGAACGCGCCGGGGCCGTGCGGCCGCCCTGCTGGGGCCGCTTCGGGGCGCCCTTGGCGCCGCCGCGCGCGGCACCGCCACGACCTGCCTTGGGGCCGTCCTTGGTGGCCCCGGGGCCCACGTCGTAGCGGCGCTCCTCGGGGCGGGGCTTGCGGGGCCGGCCCTGCCCCTGCTTCTGGTCCCTGTTGTTGCCGGCACCGCGGTGGTTACCGCGCCCGCCGCTCTTGCCGCTGCCGCTGCTTCGCATCAAGGTTTCCGTCTTAGTCGTCTGCGTCCTGACCGCCGGGCGCGTCGGGCGCGTCCGGGTCGAACGACGGGACCCCCTCCTGGGTCTCGGCCTCGATCGCCTCCGCCTCGGGGAGGAAGGGCGCGAGCTCCGGAAGCTCGTCCAGGCCGCGCAGGCCCATCCGCTCCAGGAAGTAGTTCGTCGTCCTGTACAGGATCGCACCTGTTTCGGGTTCCGTGCCCGCCTCCTCGACCAGACCGCGCTGGAGCAGGGTGCGCATCACGCCGTCGCAGTTCACCCCGCGCACGCCGGAGACCCTGCTGCGGCTGACCGGCTGGCGGTAGGCGACCACCGCCAGGGTCTCCAGCGCCGCCTGGGTGAGCCGGGCGGTCTGGCCGTCCAGGACCAGCCGCTCGACGGCGGGCGCGTAGGCGGCGCGGGTGTAGTAGCGCCAGCCGCCCGCGACGAACCGCAGCTCGAAGCCTCGGCCCTGCGCGGTGTACTCGTCGGCCAGCTCGCGCAGGGCGTCCGCGACCTGGCGCCGGGGCCGCTCCAGCAGCCGCGCCAGGTGCTCCTCGGTCGCGGGCTCGTCCACGACCATCAGCATCGCCTCCAGGGCGGGCTTGAGGTCGAGACCGGCGGGCTCGCTCATGCCTTCTCCTCCTCGGGCTCCTCGGGCCGCTTGGGCGGGCGGTCGAACTCGTCGGTGACCAGCGGCGCCGGGTCCGTCCCGCCGCCGGTCCAGCGCACGGTCAGCTCCCCCAGCGCGGTCTCCTGCTCCAGCGCGACGGCCTTCTCCCGGTACAGCTCCAGCAGCGCCAGGAACCGGGCCACGACGGTGAGGGTGTCCTCGGCGTCCTCGGTGAGCTCCCGGAAGCCGGCCTCGCCCAGCTCGCGCAGCCGCGCCACCACGATCCGGGCCTGCTCCTGCACGCTGACCAGGGGCGCGTGGATGTGGTCGACGTGGACCTGCGGCCTGGGCCTGGGCTGCATGGCCTTGACGGCGAGCCTCGCGAAGCCCTCCGGGCCGATGCTGATGACGACCTCGGGCAGCAGCTCGGCGTGCCCGGGCTCCAGGCCGACGGTACGGGGGTGGCGCCGGGCCTCCTCGTCGAGCCGCTCGTTGAAGATGTCGGCGATCCGCTTGTAGGCGCGGTACTGCAGCAGCCGGGCGAAGAGCAGGTCCCTGGCCTCCAGCAGCGCCAGGTCGGCCTCGTCCTCGACCTCGGCGGCG